>DATAQF010000048.1:0-11655 GCA_036264795.1 Candidatus Limnocylindrales bacterium
CAGGAGCTCTGTGGCCTGCCGCTCGGGATCCCGATCCTCGCGTCGGCGATGGACGCGGTGGTCGACCCGCGCTTCGCCGGCGTGCTGGCCGGCCTTGGCGGCCTGGCGGTCCTCAACCTCGAGGGCGTCCAGACGCGCTACGACGAACCCGCGACGATCCTGGATCGGATCGCCGCCGCACCGGACGACGAGGTCCAGGACCTGCTCGCTGCCGCGTATGCCGAGCCCGTCCGCGAGGACCTGATCGCACGCCGGATCGACGAGATCCACGCTGCCGGCTCGAAGGCTGCCGTCGCCGCGACACCCGGAGCCGCTCGCCGCTTCGGGTCGTTCTCGGCCGATCACGGCGCCGACCTGTTCCTCGTTCAGAGCCAGGTCAGCAGCGCGCGCCACATCGCGTCGGGCTACGACCCGCTCTCGCTCGAAGCGTTCACCCGCCTCATGCCGATCCCGGTCGCGGTCGGCAACACGACGAACACGGAGGCCGCGTTCGCGCTGATGGAGCAGGGAGCGGCCGCGGTCTTCGTCGGCGTCGGGCCGGGCGCGGCCTGCACGACGCGCGAAGTCCTCGGGATCGGCGTGCCGCAGGTGACGGCGATCAGTGACGTCGCGGCCGCTCGGGACGCGTATTACCAGGAGGCCGGCCGCTACGTGCCGGTTGTCGCCGACGGTGGGATGCGTCGCGGCGGTGAGCTGGCGAAGGCGATCGCCGCGGGCGCGGACGTGCTCATGGTCGGCAGCCCGCTCGCGCGGGCGGAAGAGGCGCCGGGCCACGGGATGAACTGGGGCATGGCCGCGCCCTCCCCGACGCTGCCGCGGGGCACCCGGATCAGGGTCGGGACGGTCGGGCCGCTCGAGCGCATCCTCCTCGGACCGGCCCACGCCAGCGACGGAACCGAGAACCTGATCGGTGCCCTCCGCCAGTCGATGGCGGCCCTCGGCGCCCGGACGATCCGCGACATGCAGCGCGTCGAGATGGTCTTCGCGCCCGCCGTTGCGACCGAGGGCAAGTCCTGGCAGCGCGGCCGCTGACGGAGCGTCGCTGACGGCCGGCGCCGGCGGGTCACCGATGGAAGACGATCTGGTTCTCGGTGGCCGTTTCGCCCGGCTGGCGATCCGGGGTCGCCGGAGCGGAACGACACGATCGGTCAACGTCGGGTTCGTCGACGAGCCGGATCGTTCGATCGTGGTCGCAGCCGGCGCGCCGGATGCGTCCTGGGCCTTGAACCTCCTGGATGATCCGGCGTGCGAGGTGACGATCGGAGATCGAACCTGGTCGGCGCACGCGGAGCTGCTCGACGATGACGACCCACGTCGTGCACAGGCGGTCCGCGAGCTGATCCTGCGTTATGGCACGCCGTCGGAACGTCTCGGAAGCGGCCCGGTCTTCGTGATCCGTCGGGCGGGCTGACGTCGGCGAGGCGTCCACACGGGTCGCTTCTACGTCACTTGTCGGAGGAGTACCACGACCATCGGTCCATGTTCGGAGGGCCGGTCTCTCGTCCAGCATTCAGATCGCGGCGCTTGCCGTGGCTTCGAGGGATGGACACATGGACCCGCTCGGGACCCTGATCGTGTCACTGGGGACGCTGCTCGTCCTGGATCTCGCCGCGCTCAAGCTCGGCGGCGTCCGCCGTCCGCGAACCCGGACCCGCGCCACGCGCGCGCGCTGACCCACCCGCCGCGACGCGGCGGCAAACCGAATACCCGTCGACGGCGGAAGGTCTCCCTCCTCCTCCCTTCCGTCGCCGGCAATCCAGGCGAAGCGGTGCCGAACTCCTCCAATCCGGCACCGCTTCGTCGCGTCTGCTGGTCGTTCTCGCCGGTGCGCCGGCCCTGCCGCCCGTCATTGGCGCCGGTCAGGTGGCGGGCGCCGTTCGCCCGTCCGGCGTTCGCCCGTCCGGATCGCGTCGAGCAGCCGGCGCGTCGGCTCGACGAGCTCTGGTTGCGCGCCGGATTCGGCGAACCGCACCAGGAACTCCGGCCATCGCGGGTTGCTCGCGGTCGCGTCGTTCATCAATCGTCGCGCCTCGTCGACCCGACCGACCCCGGCCAGGCCGATCGCCGTCCATACCGCGACCTGGGCGTCTCCCGGTGCGAGCCGGCGTGCCTCGGCGGTGGCGTCCGAGGCGCCGGCCGCGTCTCCAGCCGCCCCGAGACGCTCGGCGCGGTCCAGCGCTTCATACCCAAGGTGAAGCCGCAGCAGGCGCTCGAGCTCGTCGAGCGGGGCCGGATGGTCGTCGACCCTCAGGTCGATGTCCCGCTGCCAGGCCGGGGCACCGGGTGGCCCGGAGACGACGACGACCGCCGACTGCCCGCCACGGATGTCGCCCCCCTCGCCTTCGGCCGCCCGGAGCGCGGCGATCAGCCGCTCCGGGAACGTCGCGGCGCTGGCGTTCCAGGCGGCGATCATCGCCGGCCAGACGGTCGGGCGCTCCATCATGTTCGCCTGCGCGCTGACGCCCGCTGCCGCCGCGTGCCCCGCAGCGGCGACGCAGCGATTGCCGGTGTGGGCGGCCGCCCGGCCGGCGGCGTCGACGATGCCGACCTGGCGAACCTCGCGACCCGCGTCCCTGGCGAGCAGCGTCGAGAGCGCCTCCTCCGCGGTCCGGTCGGCGCGCAGGAGATCGAGCCCGTTCGGGCCGTGGGCAACCTCCGTGAACGACTGCGTGACGACCGCCCCGACGCCGGATTCGACCCACGCGCAGCCGGCGCCCACGAAGGGCCAGCACGTCTGGATCGCGACCCCGAACCGTCCGCTGTCCGGGTCGCGGGCGACGATCGAGTACGTCATGGATCGTTCCTCCTGGGCCCGGTTGAGAACCTCGCCGCGCGAGTCCTCCGCCGGAAGGCGAGCGACCTCGGCCACCGTGGGGACGGCGAGGTCCGTCATCGGTCGTAACGCGGCGATGGCGCGTGCCCATGCCGTTGTAATCGTCCGCGGCCTAGTGTGATGACGATGGGGGATCCGGACTTCCGGGTCCAGACCGGAGATCGGAGATCGGAGACCGCGATGGACAGCCAGCAGGTCAGCCACCAGGCCCACGACCTCGGCCGTCGCGGTTGCCTGGTGGAAGGATGTCCCTGCAAGGACGCGCGCATCGTGTCCCAGCGTCGGACGGCGTTCTTCGCGGCTTGGGCTCGAGATCGCGGTGAAACGGCGGACCGGATCGTTGCGCCCGATCTGGATTGGCGGATCCCGGTCATCACGTCGACCGCAGCCTGATCGCGATCGCCCGACCGATCTCAGAAGACTCACATCGACCCGTTCGATTCTCGACTCAGCCGCTCCACAACTGAAGAACAATCGAAGAACAACCGAAGACGCCATTCTCGAGACGACCGACTGCGGCAACGCGTCGGTCGTCTCGCTGTCGGGCTCGACGGAACCCCGATGGCGGGGGCGATTTTCGCCGCGGTGCATTGATCCGGCAGCGATCGGAGCGTGGCATCGGCGCGATCGGTGCCGCGTTCCTAGACTCCGGACATGACCGAGGAGCCGAACCTGTTCGACGCGGCGGGCGGGATGCCGTTCTTCGAAGCTCTGGTCGAGCGCTTCTATGCCGGCGTCGCGGAGGATCCGGTTCTTCGACCCCTGTACCCCGACGCGGACCTCGCCGGCGCCCGGCATCGGTTGACGCTGTTTCTCGCCCAGTATTGGGGCGGGCCTCAGACATACGACGCGGAACGCGGCCACCCACGTCTCCGGATGCGCCACGCGCCATTCCGGATCGGGCCGGCGGAGCGCGATGCCTGGCTCACCCGGATGCGTGATGCCATTGCCATGTCGGACCCTCCACCGGCGGTTGCCGAGCGGCTTCATCGCTACATCGAGATGGCCGCAGAGGCCATGCGCAACCGCGACTGAACGGGACGACCCACGCGCAGGCGCCTGACACATCGCCGAGCTCGGGCCGCGGTCGGCTCGGGAGGCCGGCCCTCCCGTAGACTTGCGTCGGCGGAGCGGGCGTTGGAGGAGCGATTGAACGAGGCAGGTCAGGACGCATCGCAGGAGCGCGCGGCGGACGCCCAGCGCGGGAAGACCGTCCACGGCGAGGCGGCCAACGCCGGTCACCGCGTGCTCGCTCCCGACGACGCCGAGGTCGAGGCGTATCTGGAGACCGCGCTCAACGCGCCAGCGCCAATCCGCCCGCCCGACGATCCATTCGAGGTCGGGGAGCCCGACTCGGTCATCGTGCTCGACTTCGGCAGCCAGTTCGCGCAGCTGATCGCGCGTCGCGTCCGCGAGCTGAACGTCTACTCCGAGCTCCTCCCGCACGACACGCCCTGGGCGGAGATCGAGCGCCGCCGGCCCAAGGCGATCATCCTCTCGGGCGGTCCGATGTCGGTGTACGACGACGAGGCTCCCAAGCCCGACCCGGCGCTGTGGTCGGGCTCGATCCCCGTCCTCGGGATCTGCTACGGCGCCCAGCTCATGGCCCGCGAGCTCGGTGGCGACGTGATGCCCACCGCGAAGCGGGAATACGGACCGGCGACCGTGACGATCACCGATCACGACGGCCTTTTCGCCGGGGTCGATCGCGACCAGCGGGTCTGGATGAGCCACGGGGACTCGATCACTCGCCTGCCCGAGGGCTTCGCCTCGACGGCTCGGACCGATTCGTCGCCCTTCGCCGGGCTTGCCGCTCCCGATCGCAACCTGTGGGGCATCCAGTTCCATCCCGAGGTCGTCCACACGCCCGTCGGTCGCGACGTGCTCCGCAACTTCGTTGTCGGAATGGCCGGTGCAAGTCCGACATGGACACCCGCGAGCTTCATCGACCAGACCGTCGCCGGCATCCGCCAGCGGGTCGACGCGCAAGCGACGGCAACGGGCTCGGAAGGGCTCGTGATCTGTGCCCTGTCGGGCGGCGTCGATTCGGCCGTCGCGGCAGCCCTCGTCCATCGTGCCGTCGGGGATCGGCTGACCTGCATCTACGTCGACCACGGACTGATGCGGAAGAAGGAGTCGGAGCTGCTCCGCGTGACGTTCGAGCGCGACCTCGGGATGAACCTGGTCATGGTCGACGCCCGCGAGCGGTTCCTGGCGCGCCTGGCAGGTGTCGAGGACCCCGAGGAGAAGCGGAAGATCATCGGCGACGAGTTCATCCGGGTCTTCGAGGAGGAGGCGACGAGGCTCGGTCGAATCGACTTCCTGACCCAGGGCACGCTCTACCCCGATGTCATCGAGAGCGCCACGTCGGAGACGAAGGCCGCCCAGAAGATCAAGACCCACCACAACGTCGGCGGGCTGCCGAAGGACCTCCGGTTCGAGCTGATCGAGCCGCTCCGATACCTGTTCAAGGACGAGGTCCGGGCGGTGGGCCTGGAGCTCGGGCTGCCCGAGGCGATGGTTCACCGCCAGCCGTTCCCGGGCCCGGGGCTCGCGATCCGGATCATCGGCGAGGTCACCGCCGAACGCCTCGATACGCTGCGAGACGCCGACTGGATCGTGATCGACGAGATCAAGACAGCCGGGCTCTATCGCTCGTTGTGGCAGTCCTTCGCGATCCTGACGCCGGTTCGGAGCGTCGGTGTCATGGGCGACGGCCGGACGTACGCGAACGTCGTCGCGATCCGCGCCGTCACGAGCGAGGACGGGATGACGGCGGACTGGGCGAAGCTGCCCTATGACGTCCTCGCCAGGATCAGCAGCCGGATCGTCAACGAGGTCCCCGGCGTGAACCGGGTCGTCTACGACATTTCGTCGAAACCGCCGGCGACGATCGAGTGGGAGTAGCGGCCGAACCACGCCTCCCCCGGACCAACGGGGTATTCCGGGCCTGATCGCAGGCGGTACAGTGGCGGCATGCTGGACGACCTGGCTGAAGGGGCTCCTGTGCCCGGACCGCGCTGCACCTGGTGCTCGGCCGAGCTCGCGTCGGACCATGAGACCGTCTGCCCATCCTGCGGTGCGACGCTCGTCGGCGACGGCGAGACGCAGGTTCCGGGCCTGACCGCCATCGACGCCGAAGCGATTCTCCGCAACGCCCGCGCGGCCAAGGCCAAGCCCCGTGGTCGCCTCATGTCGTGGATCAGCGGCGACTACGGCGAGGACGCTGGCGACACGGCACCGCCAGGCTCCCTGGCGCCACCGCCGCTGGAGGTCCGCCGCGAGATTCTCCTCCTCGAGCTCGAGGCGCAGGTCGCGAACGCTCAGGCCGAAGTCGAATCGATGGCCGCGGACGCCGCCCTGGCCGGTGGCTCGATGAGCGAGCGTCCGGCGGCCTCGGCCCCAGCACCCGCGCCGGCCGACCCCGCCGGCACGGCCGCGGCGCCCGCCACCGCGTCCGTGGACGCGTCGCCGACCGATGCGCCCGAGACCGGCCAGACGGCGCCGGCCGCCGACGTGACCGGGGCCCCGCCCGAGGACCGCGTCGGGTAATCCTTTCCCGTCAGCGCTGCGCTGGCGCCGATTCCGAACCGACGCGAACCCACCCTGAACTAACGCATCTTTCTCTCGCCCGCGAACAGGATTCGCGGGCCCCGCCACTGGAGGCGGTATCGAGCGCCGTGGCGCGATCGGCGGCTCGACTGCGTGCGTCGATCGCCTTCGGTCTGGTCGCGTTTCGTCCCGCCGCGAGTCCTTGATGTGATCTCTGTTCACCGCAGAGAGAAATCTCGCCGCCAGATGCGTGCCGCGTCGCGACACCGCTATCGTTCGGCGGTGCCGGACCGTCTTCCATCCCCCGGACCTTCGTTCCTCCGCGAGCACGCGCTCGACAGCGGCGGACGGCGCCTGGCCGTCGGCATGAGCCGGCCCACCACGACCGAGGACGAGTGGTGGCTGGCGATCATCTGGGTCGCCGACGCGGATGGCATCGTCTCCTTCGTCGATCTGGCCCCCGCGGCCGGACCACGGCCGGAGCCGCCGCTCGCCCGGCTCGGGCCGTCGCTGGCCGGGGCGCTGAGCGGCCTGATCCTCGAGGACGCCGGCCGCCTTTGCATCCGGCTCGCAACGGTCGTGCCGGCAGAGGATCCGACCCGACCGTGGCGCGTGCCGGCCGCGGTCCGTGCCGCCTTCCGATGGGAGCCGATGCGCGCCGCCGCAATGCGGCCGAACGAGCTCGCCGAGACCGTCCTGGCGGCCTTTCGGCGGTCCGCGGAGGCCCTCGGGCGGCCGTAGGCTAGACTCGCGTCGAGGTGGCCGATCTGTTCGACGAGTTCATGAAGGAGCTGCGGCGCCGTCAGGCCGCGGCGGAGGGCCGATCCGCTCCCGGCGATGCCGGCAACGACGACGATCCGGACGGTGAGAAACCGCCGAACGACGACGACGGCCCGATCTCGGAGGGCGACGACGGCGACGAGCCCCCGCGTCCGATCCGGCGCTCTCCGCCGCGCCCCAGCACCCGACCTGGAGGCCCCCGACGCCCGGCTCGCCCGGTTCGAATCGTCGACGACGGAGGATCGAGCCTGCGTCGTCGGCTGAGCCTCTCGGTCATCGTGATCCTCGCCGTCTTCGTCGTGCTGATGCTCGTCGTGGGCATCCAGCTCTGGACCGACGCGATCTGGTACCGCAGCGTCGGCTTCGACCAGGTGTTCTGGACCCGACTCGGTGCGCAGGCCGGGCTCTTCGTGGCGGGTGCGGTGATCGCCGTCGTCGTCCTTCTCGGCAATCTCTGGCTCGCCGGTCGGCTCGCGCCCTCGGCGCCATCCGACGGCACTCGCGGGGGGACCGTCCGGAGCTGGATCGACCGGCTGAACGAAGCCGCGGCCAATGCCGAGCAGACCCGTAGCGGTCGAGGCGGGTTCGAGCCGTGGCAGGGCCGCCGGACGACCGCCGATCAGGGCGTCGCCGCCATCGACCTGCCGGACCCGGTCCCGCTCGGTCGCATGGTCATCGCCGTTGTCGCGATTCTCATCGCCCTCGGGATTGCCGGTGCGACCGCATCCCATTGGGAGACGATCCTCCTCTGGGTGCACCGGGTTCCCTTCGATCCGTCGGGGACCGTCGTGCCGGACCCGATCTTCGGCCGTGACATCTCGTTCTTCCTCTTCGACCTGCCGTTCCTCCGCTTCCTCCAGGTCGAGACGATCGCGATCCTCGTCGCGGGTCTGGTCGTCGCGGGAGCCCGCTATCTCCTCGCGGCAATCAGCGGCGGGGCCGTGTTCGACACCCGCGTCCGGGTCCACCTCGGGGTCCTCGCCGGGCTGATCCTGATGGCGATCGCCCTGGGCTACCAGCTCGACAAGTTCGAGCTCGTCCATAGCGATCGGGGCGTCGCGAGCGGCGTCAGCTTCACCGACCAGCATGCCCAGTTCCTCGCCTATGACGTCCTCACTGCGCTCTCGGCCATCGCCGCCGCGTTCCTCGTCGGCGGAGCCTTCGCGAGGGTCCTCTGGCCGCTCGGGATCACGATCGCGGTGTGGTTCATCGCGTCGATCGCGATCGGCCGGCTGTATCCGCAGGTCATCCAGCAATTCACCGTGCTGCCGAACCAGCAGGCCCAGGAGGCGCCGTACATCGCGAACAACATCGCGATGACCCGGCTCGCGTTTGACCTGAACGGCTGGGACGTCCATGACTACGGCGGCCAGACGCCCCTGACCGCGACGGCCGTGCAGCAACATGCCGCGACGTTCAACAACGCCCGACTCTGGGATTACCGACCCCTGGGCGACACCCTCGACCAGATCCAGACCGTCCGCCAGTACTACGACTTCACGGATGTCGACACGGACCGCTACCCGATCAGTGGCAGCACCCGCCAGGTCATGCTGTCGGTCCGCGAGCTCGCCCTCGAGAAGAACCCGAACGCCGTCGGCTGGGTGAACCAGCGAGTGATCTACACCCACGGGATCGGCGTCGCGATGGTTCCGGTGAACGAGGTTGCCAGCCAGGGGCTGCCGCGGCTGATCATCCAGAACCTGCCGCCCGTCTCGAGCGCCGGTGCTCCCACGATCACGGAGCCCCGGGTGTATTTCGGGGAGCGACCCAGCGACTACGTCGTCGTCGGAGCCCAACAGGCGGAGTTCGATTACCCGCGCGGACAGACGACCGCCGGGGCGGACGAGGCCGTGGAGACGCGCTGGACGGGCAAGACCGGGGTCCACCTCGACACGACCCTGTCCCGACTCCTGTTCGCGATCCGGCTCGGTGACCTCAACCTCCTGATCAGCAACCAGATCACCGATCAGAGCCAGCTCCTCCTGCATCGCTCGCTGTCCGACCGACTGCCGCTGATCGCGCCGTTCCTGCGATACGACAAGGATCCCTACGTCGTGATCAACGGCGCGGGCCGGCTCGACTACATCCAGGACGCATACACCGTCACGGACCAGTTCCCCCACGCCCAGATGTTCGATCCCGCGTCGGACCTCGCGCCGGGCAGCGGACTCGCCGCGTCGCCGATCAACTACATCCGGAACAGCGTGAAGATCGTCACCGACGCCTACGACGGCACGATGAGCTTCTACGTCTCGAACCCGTCCGACCCGCTGATTCGCGCATGGGAGGGGATCTTCCCGACACTGTTCCGCCCGATGAGCGAGATGCCGGCGGATCTCCAGCCCCATCTTCGCGTGCCCGAGGAGATGTTCAACGTCCAGACGCGGGTCTACGGCCGCTACCACGTCCAGAACCCGCTGACGTTCTATTCCCAGGACGACCTCTGGACTCCGGCTGTCGGCGCGGCGAGCGACCAGAGCCTGCCGGCCGAGGCGTACTACGTGATCATGTCGCTGCCCGAGGCGGTCAACCCCGAGTTCCTCCTCCTTCAGCCGATGATCCCGAAGGGCCGACCGAACATGATCGCCTGGGTCGCCGCGCGGAGCGACGCCCCGAACTACGGCCAGACCCGGGTGTATCGATTCCCCTCCCAGAGCTCGATCTTCGGGCCGGCCCAGATCGAGGCCCAGATCGATTCGGACCCGATCATCAGCGCCCAGTTCACGTTGTGGGGCCAGACCGGCAGCAAGGTCATCCGGGGCAACCTCATCGTCGTCCCGGTCGGGGACTCGCTCGTCTACCTCCAGCCCGTCTATCTCCAGGCGACGAGCGCCAAGTTCCCTGCGTTCCAGAAGATCATCGTTGCCTCGCCGACGAAGGTCGTCTGGGGAAACACGCTCAAGGAGGCGCTCGATCTCCTCCTCGCCGAGCAGGCAGGCGCGCCCGGTCCGAGCGCGCCGCCGGGTCCGTCGGCGTCGCCGGGCCCGAGCGCGACACCGGCGCCATCGACCTCGCCGGGTCCCGGGCCGACGCCGCCGGCTGGCGACGTTGCCGCGCTGGTGGAGTACGCAAACCAGCATTTCGAGCTGGCCCAGCAGGCGCTCCGTGACAACGACTTCGCCCGCTATGGCCAGGAGCTCGCGCTCGTCAAGCAGGCACTGGCCCAGTTGCAGGCCCTCGTGGCCCCATCGGGAGCGCCCGCCCCGTCGGCATCGACCGCCCCCTGACCGCCGTGGACCCGGAGGACGGATCGGCCGCGAGGTGAAGACGCGCGCCGTCGCCCTGGCCGCCCTGCTCGCCACCGTCGGGCGGCCCTCGTGGTGGGTCATCGCGCTTGCCGGTTTCCTCGTCCGTGGCGGCGTGCTGCTCTTTGTCCTCGCGACGGTCAGCCTTCCCTCGCCACTCGTCGTGTCGAACATCGTCGCGCCGCTCATCGTGCCGCTGGCCCTCGGTCACCTCGATGGCCCCACGCTGAGCTTGATTGCTCTCGCCGTCGGGACGGTCGCGATCTGGCTGTTCGGTGGCTCGTGGCTTGCGGCTTCGACCGAGGTCGCACTGATCCGTGACGCGCATCAGGCGATGGCCGATGAGGGGCTGGCGGCGCGGCCGCTCGTCCCGCCACGGCGCTGGCTCAGCTTGCGGGTCGCGACGGCCCACCTGCTGGCCCACCTCCCGACGGTGGCGATCCTTGCCGTCGGCGCCGTCCGGATTGTCAGCGTCGCCTACGTGGAGCTCACCAACCCGTTCGAGGTGACGACGCCGCTCGTCCTTCGGGTGATCGTCGGCGCTGCGCGCCCGATCGCCGCCATTCTCGCGGTGTGGCTCTTCGACGAGATCCTCGGCGGCCTTGCGGCGCGTCGGATCGTCATCGACGGCGCGTCGGTGGTCGGCGGCCTCCGCGGTGCGGTGGGGGCGATGATCCGGCGGCCCTTCGCCACGCTCGTTCCCGCCGTCGCGACGGCGCTGCTCCTGGCCATCGACCTGGCGGCCCTGCTGGGTGCCGTGGCGTTCACCGTTGCCCAGGCAGGTGCGCGACTGGACGATGCCGCGATCGACCCACCGATCTTGCTGCTCTCGCTCCTCGCGCTCGGCGCCAGCTGGATCGGCGCGCTCGCACTCACGGGTCTGGTCGATGCATGGCGGAGCGCGGCGATGACGTTCGAGGTCGGGCGGAGCCGGTTCGAGGCGGCGGCAGCCACGGACCCGGCCCCGGACCTGGGCGGGACTGTCGGGGTATCTCCGGACCGACGTCCGGGGGACTGGTCGACCGGTGGTCGAGGTGGCAGCCTGTAGAGCCCAGTCATGTGCGCGACCCGCGGAGCGATGATGTCGATGGCAATCAAGACGGTCGTCTGCCCCGAGTGCCAGGCTCCTGCCGCTCCCGGCCGCTACGCATGTGCGAGCTGTGGAGCGCTCCTCGCCTCGGTCGCCCTCGCCGGCGGTTCGTCCCGAGCCCCTCGATCCGGAACGCGGGCGGATGCCGCCCG
>DATAQF010000050.1:0-6050 GCA_036264795.1 Candidatus Limnocylindrales bacterium
GCGGCAGCCAGGCGTTCGCGATCGCGGAGCGACTCGGGCTGTCCGCCGACATCGTCGCCGACGCCCGATCGCGGCTGTCCGAGAATCAGCGCGCATTCGAGGAGACACTCGCCCGGATCCGGGAGACCGAAGGCGCGACGAGTGAGACGCTCGAGCGTGCCCGGGCCGCCGAGGCGCGCGCCGCCGACGCCCTCCGGTCGGCCGACGACGAGCGGCGCCGTGCGCGTCGCGAGCGTGACGAAACGGTTCGAGCGGCCCGGCAGGAGGCCGAGCAGCTCGTCGAGACGATCCGCGATGAGGTCCAGGCGACGCGCCGGGCCCTCGAACGGGAGACGGTCACCGCGCCGTCGCTCGACGCTGCGGTCGCCCGGGCCGAGGCGCAGCTGGCGCAGCTGCCGCAGAACGGCGAGGGGGTCGAGGAGCCGCTCGTCGCGGTGGCGGAGCCGCGGAGCTGGAGTCTCGGCGAACGGGCCCGGAGCCGGACCGGGGGATGGGAGGGTCGGATCACCGCCCTCGAACGGGGCGGGAAGCGGGCGACGCTCGAATCGGGCGGGATGCGGATCAGCGTCCCCGTCGACGAGCTCGATCCGCTCGACGGACCGGTCGGCGATGACGAGGCCGATCCGGACCGCTCGATCGGGCGGAACGCCCGGATCAACCGCTCAGCGTCGGCGGGCGCAATCGGCTCGATACAGCTCGAACGGGCTCGATCGGTGGCGTCATCGCTGGATCTCCGCGGCGCTCGAGTCGACGAGGCGCTCGACGCGCTGGATCGCTACCTCGACGACGCCGCGCTCGCCGGTCTCGAGAAGGCCACGATCATCCACGGCCACGGGACGGGCGCCCTGCGCGACGCCGTGCGGTCCCGGGCGGGCACGCATCCGCTCGTGAAGAAGACGCGCCCGGGAGAACGCGGCGAGGGCGGCGACGGAGCGACGATCGTCGAGCTGTAGCGCTCGGGTCAGGGATGCCCCGGCTTCGGCGTCTTCGTCGGGAATGGTTGCGCGGACGGACTGATGCTCGGACAGAACAGGCCGAGCGGATCGTTGCACGGCGGAGGCGTCGGTGGGGGGGCGAGCGGACAGAGCTCGGTCGGCGCGAAGATCCCGCCCCACGTCCGCCCGAACGGGAAGAAGCCCGTGCCGTAGAAGTAGGCGGTCCGGGTGCCCTTCGGGCCGCCCGCGACGCCCGGACCCCGCGCGGCTCGCTTCGTCCAGCCGTTGTCCGCCTTCTGCCAGGCGGGATACGCCGCCTCCACGTGGCTGAAGTCGAGCGCCCCGACCGTCTTCTTCGGCCCGACACAGCCGTCCTGCCAGAGGAGGCCGCTCGCGGCGTCGATGTCGACGGTCCGCCGCAGGTCGTCCCCCTGGGTCGGCTCCGTTCCCTTCAGAAACAGCTCCCGGACGGTCCGGGTCGTGAACGGACCCGGCCGCAGGCCCGTGATCGCGTCGACCGTCGCGTCGACCAGGCCGCCAGGACGCTTGAAGTCCGTGATCGGCGTGCCCTTGCTGACGTCGGCCAGGATCCGCGACCAGAGCGGCGCCGACGATCCGAGCGAGAGGGTGTCGGTGTTGGGCTCATTGTTGCTGTTGCCCATCCAGACTCCGACGGCGAGGGCCGGCGCTTTCGGGTCCTTCGGCGGTGCGAGGAAGCCGTAGGCATGGACGTCGCGGTTGTCGCTCGTCGTGCCCGTCTTGTAGGCCGCCGGCCGGCGCGTCCCGCCGTCGTAGACCGCCCATTTGCCCCAGAACGGGTTCGTTTTCATCACGGTGTTGCCGGCCAGGATGTCCGTCATGATGTAGGCCGTCTGCGGACTGATCACGGTCCGTGGCTTCGGGGCCGGCGTCGACTGGATGGGCCAGACCGGCGTGCCGTCAGCCGTGGTCACCTTGAGGATCGTCGTCCGCGGCATGAGCTTGCCGCCGTTCGCGATCGCCCCGTACGCGCCGAGCAGGTCGATCGAATGGACCTCGAGCGTCCCGATCCCCATCGACACGACCGGGACCGCGCTCGGGATGTAGTTGACGCCGAAGTCCTTCGAGCGCTTGAAGAAATGGTCCAGGCCGTTCATCAGACCGGCCTTGATCGACGGGATGTTGAGTGAGAACTCGAGGGCGCTCCGGAGCCGGACGGGGCCGCGCTCCAGCTTGTCCGCCTGGGTCGGCGCAAAGCGGCCGAAGTCGGTCGTGACGTCCATGAAGAGGGTTGCCGCGGTCATCGTCTTGTCCTCGATGCCGATCGCGTAGTTGATCGGCTTGATCGACGATCCGGGCTGGCGCCAGCCGTCGGAGAGGACGTCGAACTGAGGCTGGAACTTCTTCGTGGCCCGCGCGTTGTAGCCGGCCGATCCGGCGTAGGCGAGGACCTGGCCCGTCCGGTAGTCGATCACCGCCGCGGCGCCGTTGTTGATGTTCTTCCCGCGGAGGTTCGTGATCCAGGGGAAGTCGCTCGGCGGGATCTTCAACGCCTTCAGGATCGAGGTCGTGTTCGAGAGGTTCGGGGCGCGAGCCGCCGCGTACAGCCACTTCTCGGTCTTGGCCTGCATCGTCCAGTTGAGCGTCGTCGTGACCCGGTAGCCGCCGGTGGCGATCTGATCGCAGTTGTCGACCGGCACGTCGGGACAGAGGATGCTGCCGAGCTCGTTCCGAACCTGCCAGACGAAGTGCGGGGCCAGCCAATTCGCGCCGACCTGCGGGGCCAGGACGACCTGCTCGCTCTTCGCCGTCTCGTAGTCCTGGACGGTGTGGGACCCGCCGGACAGCGGGCTTCGAGTCTTCATCTGGTCGAGGACGTAGTTGCGGCGGATCACGATCTCGGAGTCGTCGGGGACGACGAGCTGGAGGTCGACGCTCGCGCAGTCCTGGCCGGTCGGGACCGGCTTCCGGCAGACCTGCTCCGCGTTCTTGACGAGGTCGTACCGGGTCGGGGACTGGGGAATCGCAGCGAGGAGCGCCTCCTGCGCGAGCGTGAGGTCCTTCAGATCCTTGTTGAAGTACGTTCGCGCGGCCGCGGCGATCCCGTACGACTGGTTTCCGTAGAAGTTCTGGTTCAGGTAGGCGGTGATGATCTCCTTCTTGCCGGCGAGCCCCGGGTAGGCCTCGGTGAGACGGAGGGACTGGATGATCTCGCGGATCTTCCGCTCCTCGCGGGTGCCCACGAAGGCGCTCTCCGGGAGGAGCCGCGCGCGAACGAGCTGCTGGGTGATCGTCGAACCGCCGCGGGGGTGGCCGGTGAGGGTGTCGAGGGTGGCCGACACGAAGCCGGCCGGGTCGAAGCCCGGGTTCGACCAGAAGTCCTTGTCCTCGATCGCGGTCGTTGCGTCGAGCATCGCCGCCGGGATCTGGTCGAACGTGACGAGCTGGCGCTTGAACTCGCCGAGCCGCGCCAGCTCGGTCTTCCCCGTGCGATCCGTCAGGACCGTCTGCTGGTCGAACGAGAGGTTGCTCAGCGTGTCGCGCGGGTCGGGCAGGCCCTGGCTGTAGTAGTTGTAAGCGGCCGCGACGCCCACGACCCCGGCGATGCCAACGAGCACGAAGGCACCGAAGAGGATGATGGGGATCGCGATGAGGGTCCTCCGGACGACGGGGGAACCCCGGGGCCGCCCGCGGCCGAGGCTGCGCCGATGGCGCTGCCGCCGCGCGAGGCTGGTCTGCATATCTGGCCGCACGATAGCATAGGGGTCGTGGTGAGCCCCCTGGTTCAACGGGTCGAGACGGCCCGGTCGTACGGGCTGTGACGCCCGCCAAGGCGTCGGGCGAGGCGCCGGCGGTGTCGTCCGACACCGGCTCCACGGGCCTCGCCGGGCTCATCGACGAGCTCGAGTGGCGGGGCATGCTCCACGCGACGACGCCGGGACTCCCCGCGAGACTTGCCTCGGGACGGCCGATCGCCGGCTACAACGGATTCGATCCGTCCGGACCGTCGCTTCATGTCGGGCATCTCGTGCCGATCTTCGGGCTGCTCCAGCTCCAGCGGCACGGCGGCCGGCCGGTGGCCCTCGTCGGGGGTGGCACGGGCATGATCGGCGACCCGTCGGGGCGCTCCGCGGAGCGGAATCTCCTCGACCGCGAGACGCTGGCGGCGAATGTCGACTCGATCCGTGACCAGCTCGAGCGCTTTCTCGACTTCTCCGGGCCGAGCGGAGCGCAGCTCGTCAACAACCTCGACTGGCTCGAGGACATCCGCCTGATCGACTGGCTTCGCGACGTCGGCAAGCACTTCACGATCCCGTACATGCTCGCGAAGGACTCGGTCCAGGTTCGTCTCGATCGGGGCCTGTCGTTCACCGAGTTCAGCTACATGCTGATCCAGGCGACGGACTTCGAGCATCTCCACCGGACGATGGGCGTGGATCTCCAGATGGGTGGCGCCGACCAGTGGGGCAACATCACGGCCGGCCTCGAGCTGATCCGGCGGCGCGCTGGGGTGGAAGGCGAGGCGGGCTCGGGCGCGCCGGACGCTGAGGCGGCTCACGGGCTCGCCTACAAGCTTCTGCTGTCACCGTCCGGCACGAAGTTCGGCAAGACCGAAGGCGGCGATTCGATCTGGCTCGATCCGGAGCGGACCTCGCCGTACGCGTTCTACCAGTACTGGCTGAACGTCGACGATCGAGATGTCGGCACGTACCTGCGGTGGTTCACGCTTCTGCCCCGGGCCGAGATCGAGGTGCTTGAGGCCGACGCGGCCGCCCGCCCAGAGGCCCGGGCCGCGCAGCGCGCCCTGGCCCGTGACGTGACGGTGCGAACGCACGGCCCGGACGCAGCCGACCACGCGCAGCGCGTGAGCGAAGCCGCATTCTCGCGCGAGCCGATTCGCGACCCGGGGGTTCTGCGAACGCTCCACGACTCGGTTGCGGGATTTTCATTCTCGGACCGCGATCTCGCCGGCGGGCCGTTGGCGATCGCGCTTGCGTCGGGCCTCTTCGGCTCGGCCGGTGAGGCGCGGCGATCGATCGCCCAGGGTGGTCTCACGATCGGCGACGAGCGGATCACGGCGGTCGATGCGCCCGTTCCGCCGCCGATCGACGGGGAGTGGCTCGTCGTCCGCGCGGGCAAGCGACGTTTGGCGGTGGGCAAGCGCGTCGTCTGAGGCGTCTGATCGGCGGCCCCGCGGCCAGCCATCGCCCGCGCCGACGCCTGGCTCCGCCGATAGCGACGGCATGCATATTCGGGCGGTTGGACGGGTCATAGGCGTCCCCGGGGCCGGCGCCTGCTGATGCGCAGGCGCTGGTTCGAGCTCAAGGACGCGGGCTCGGGTCGGCAGAGCCCGAACGCGCGCAGCTAATCGGCGGGTGAGCCCCATCGATAACGATGGCGTCGATATGGCGCGGCGCAAGCGGACCAGCTCGGAGATCGCGGGAGCTCGCGAGGCTCAAGCGATCGCGGCGAATCTCGGGCGCGAGACGCGCGCCACGCGGCGGCGGCGGCGACTCACGCAGGCCGAGCTCGGTCTGCGCGTCGGGCTCGGCCAGTCCGAGATCAGCCGGTTGGAGGCGGGTCGCGGCCAGGGCACCTCGATCGCGACGTGGACGGCGATCGGGATCGCGCTCGACAGGCCCCTGGCAATGGGATTCAGCCGCGACCTGACGCCGGCCCCCCGGGACGCCGGTCACCTCGCCGCGCAGGAGCTGGTCCTTCGTCTCGCGGCGTGGCACGGCAGATCGGGCTCCTTCGAGCTCGCCACGCGACCCGATGAACCGTCAGTGTCGATCGACGTCTGCCTTCGGGACCGAACGGCGGGCGCTCTGATCGTCGTCGAGATCTGGAACCGCTTCGATGACCTCGGCGCCGCCGTCCGACGGATGTCTCGGAAGGTCGCCGAAGCTGGCGTGCTGGCGACGGCATGTCGTCCGCCCGAGCGGGTCGCCTGGTGCTGGCTCCTCGTCGAAAGCGCGGCGAATCGCGAGCTCATCCGCCGTTATCCGGCCGTGATCCGCTCGACGTTCATCGGATCGTCGAAGGCATGGGCCCAGGCGCTGACGACCGGCGCGCCGCCGCCCGAGCGCCCGGGCATCGCCTGGATCGAGCCGCGTCAGGGTCGGCTGTCCGAGC
>DATAQF010000137.1:0-7183 GCA_036264795.1 Candidatus Limnocylindrales bacterium
CACGCGTTCGACACCCTCGGCTGCCGTCGCGTCGAGTTCAAGACCGACTCCCTGAACGAGCCGTCCCGCACCGCGCTGCTCGGAATCGGGGCTCAGTTCGAGGGCATCTTCCGCAACCACATGGTGATGCCCGACGGTCGGATGCGGCACTCCGCCTACTACAGCGTCATCGACGAGGAGTGGCCCGCCGTCCGGGCTCGCCTCGAGGGATCGCTCGCGCGCTGACTCCGATCTGCGATCATCGCTCGGCCGGTGCCGGCCTCGTCATCGATCGGAGGCATTCCGTGGTCGAGCTCATCGTCAGGATCCTGATCAACGCCGTGGCCCTCTTCGTGGCCGTCAAGGTGCTGCCCGCGAACCTGCTCTCCTTCAGCTGGGGCAACGACTGGTGGAAGCTGCTGCTGGTCGCGCTCGTCTTCGCCCTCGTCAACACGTACATCAAGCCGATCGTCAAGGCCCTGTCGATGCCGATCAGCCTCCTGACCCTCGGGCTCGTGGGGTTCGTGATCAACGCCGCGATGTTGCTGCTCGTGGCCGCCGTCTCGGGCCAGCTGAAGCTCGGCTTCAAGGTCGGTGACTTCCCGCCCTCGGTGACCTCCGACACGATCGTCGGCGCGCTCGTCGGCGCGCTGATCATCAGCGTCATCTCGACGATCGCGAGCATCGCCCTGTCTCCCCGCAAGCTCCTGTAAGCGGTGGCCGGTCGACGACGGCCGGCCCGGGACGCGCCCGTCAGTCGCGGCACGCGAGCCGATGATGACCGCCTCCCGGTCGTTGCCGATGCGCTCCGCGACGCCGCCGCCCGGTTCGGGACGCCGGCGTACGTCGTGGACGAGGCCGGGATCGACGACGCGGCCGAGGAGCTCCGAGCGGCATTCCCCGATCCGTGGCTCCGCCAGTACTCGGTCAAGGCGAACGACGTCCCTGCGGTGATCGCGGCGGTGACGATGCCGAGGCACGGCTTCGGGGCAAACGTCGTCTCGCGCGGCGAATGGGCGGCAGCCCGAGCGGCCGGCGTCCCGAACGCCCGGATCACGCTCGAGGGCATCGGCAAGACCGACGCGGACCTGCGGGCCGCGGTCCGCTCCGCGACGGCAGGCGACCCGATCGCGTGGCTGGCCATCGAGTCCGCGGATGAGGCCGCCGTCCTCGCCCGGCTGGCTGCCCGAGCCGGCCTCGGTCGGCTGGGCCTGCCTCCTCTCGACGTTCTCATGCGGCTCAACCCGGACGTGGTCCCGGAGACGCATGCCGGGCTGGCGGTAGGCGCCGGTGGGTCGAAGTTCGGGATGACCGACACCGAGCTCTCCGCGGCCGTCGAGGTCGTCGCCTCCGCCGGGGCCGGCCTGCGGGCGCGCGGCATCCACCTGCACGTTGGATCGCAGCTCGGCGCGGTCGACGCCTGGCGCGACGCCGTCCGGCACGGGCTCGCCCTGCTGGGCTTGATTCGTGGCGGGCTGCCCGAGTTCGACACGCTCGACGTCGGCGGCGGGTTCGCCGTCCCGCCCCTCGGCGAACCGGGGCCGCGTCCGGAACGCTTCGCGCGGGAGCTGCCGGCGCTGCTGGAGGCCATCCCGGCCGATCGACGGCCGGCCCGGATGGCGATCGAGCCCGGCCGATTCCTCGTCGCCCGCGCCGGCTGGCTGGTGGGGCGGGTGCTCCACGTGCGCGATCGAGGCGGACCGCAGGTCGTCCTCGACACGGGGATGACGGAGCTCATCCGCCCTGCGCTCTATGGCGGTCGACATGCCGTCGTCGCTCTGACGTCGGGCGGCCGGCCGGTCGAGCGGTGGCCGGGCGATTCGGACGCCGCGGCGGACGTCCACGGCCCGATCTGCGAGTCGACCGACGCGCTCGGCATCCACAGCCTTCCGCCGCTGCGTCGGGGCGACCTCGTCGCCATCCGCGAGGCGGGTGCCTACGGCGCGTCCCTGTCGTCGACCTACAACGGCCGGCCCCGCCCGCCGCAGGTTCTGCTCCGGGCCGATGGATCGCTCGAGCTCGGGCGGCGGCGCGGCCGACTCACGTAACGCGGCGTGACCGCGCCCACGGGGATTCCGCGTCCTCGCGCCTACGCTCCTGCCGCGATCGTTCCGAGAGCCATGGCGAGGCGCTCGGCGTCGTCGGGCCCGTTGTGGAGCGCGCTCGACAGCCGGATCAGGCGGCGCGTCGGCTGCGTCGGCTCGGCAGCCGGCACGGGCCACGGGCCGATCGGGACCTCGATCCGGAAGCGGTCGAGGAGCATCTGCTGGAGGGGATCCGTGTCGAGTGGCGACGAACCCGCGCCCGGCATCGCGAGCGGCCCCGTCTCGGGCAGCGGCAGGGCGACCATCGAGCCGAGCATCACGGGTGGCGGCAACGCGTCGAGCCGGATGGCGAGCGCGCCGGCGATCGTCGTCCGCGCCTGCACGGTGAGATCGGCGTTCCGGCGCATGACGGCCGGCCAACCCCCGTCGACGAGTCCGCCGACGAGCCGCAGGGCGTCGCCGGCCGCGAGCCAGGGCGTGGGATCGAGGGTGCCCTGCCAGTCGAACTCCGCCCGAAACCGCGACTCGACCGGATGTGTCGCCGTTGCTCCGAGCGGCGCGTTCGCGCCGTGCGAGATCGTGTTCGGTCGAATCCCGCGCTGGCGGTCGCGCCGGGCGTAGAGGAAGGCCGAGCCCTTCGGCGCGCAGACCCACTTGTGGAGATTCCCGGCATACCACGCCGCGCCGAGCCTTCGGAGGTCGAGCGGCAGCATGCCCGGCGCATGGGCGCCGTCGACGAGCGTCTCGGCGCCGCGCTCCGCCAGTCCCGCAACGATCCGCTCGACGGGAAAGACAAGTCCGGTCGGGCTGGTCACGTGACTGATCAGGGCAAAGCGGGTCCGCTCCGTCGCGGCGTCGAGGACCGCGTCCAGGACCGCATCGGGGCCCGGGGTCGGGAACGGGATTCGCGCAACGACGACCTTCGCACCATGTCGCTGTGCCACGTGGCGAAGGACGTTGAGCGTGGCGTTGTACTCGTGGTCGGTCGTGAGCAGCTCGTCGCCCGCTTCGAAGGCGAGCGAGCGGACGACTGCATTGACGGCGCCGGTCGCGTTCGTGACGAACGCCAGGTCGTCCGGATCCGCACCGATGAACGTGCCGAGGACCTGTCGGGTCTCACGAAGGAGGTCGGGCAGGTCGCGGGAAAGGAACTGGACGGGCTGGGACTCCATCCGCTCGCGCCATCGGTCCTGGGCGTCGAGCACCGCGCGGGGGCACGCGCCGAACGAGCCGTGGTTGAGGAACGTGATCTCGGGATCGAGGACCCAGTGCTGGGCCAGGGCCGACGGCATCGGCCGATCATGACGGGTACACTCGGGCCGTGGGTGCTGTCGACACGATGGATACGTTCTTCGAGCTGCTGAACGCCGGTGACCGCGAGTCGGCGGTGAAGCTGATGGCCGAGAACGCGGAGATGCGAATCCACGTCCGGGACAGCGCCCAGACCCTCCGCGGCATCGAGCGGGTCGGCGGCTGGTTCCTGCGCAGCGATTCGGGCCTGAAGATGATCCCGGCCGACGTCCGCGACACCGGCAACACGTACGAGGCGGATCTCCTCGTCATTCGACCGGGAACCCCGTCCTTCCATCTCGACGCAACGTTCCGCGTCGAGGCGGGCAAGATCACCTCGATCAACCTCGCCCAGCGCTGACCCGACGCCGCCACGACGTCCGGCCCGCGGCGTCATCGGCGGATGCTGCCCGGATGGATCGACCCACGGCTTCCCCGGTTCAGGACGGCTGGGCCGACGCTCCTCCCTGATCGGACGACGCTCCGGGTGTCGGGATCGTGATCTGCTGGCCCTCCCGGATCTGGTTCGGATTCTTGATCTGCGGGTTGGCCGCCAGGAGCTCGTCGAGGGTGATGCCGTGCGCCGTCGCGATCTTCGAGAGGGTCTCGTTCTTCTTGATCGTATAGAGCGCGGGCGTCGCCACCGGCGCGGGCGTGGGGGCAACCGAGGCCGATGGGGCCGCCGCCGATGGGCTGCCGCTGGCGCCGGCCGGGGTGCCGCCGCTCCCGAGTCCGAGGATCGCCGGCAGGAAGAAGAGCGCGATCGCCGCGATCGCGATGGCGCCGGCCATGAGCGCCAGCCGTGAAACGTTCGGCAGGCCGGCCCGCGTCTTGATCACCGGGTAGGACTCGTACCGACGCGGTCGTTCCCAATCGGGGCCGTCACTGCCGCCGAGGTGCTGCTCGTACGCACGCGACCGTCGCGGCCGGCGTGGCGCGTCCTGACCGCTGACGGGGTCGCTCGGGTCGCCGAAGGCCGCGGCCGACTCGTCGTGCGACCCGCCGAGCTCGGCGTTCGGATCCGGGCGGCGCGAACGTGAGAGCTCGATGCCCGCTGCCGCAGCACCAGCGGCGCCGGCTGCGGTCCCGGCGCCGACCGAACCCGCGCCTGCCGACGAGCCCGTCCCCGATGGGGGCCGTTGCGGGGCCGTCGGGCCGCCGGCAAGCCAGTCCGCCGAGCTCCCGGCCAAGCCTTGGGCAGGGTCGCTCGTTCGGTGGCTCAGGAATGCCGGGGCGCCGGCGTCCGGCTGTCCCTCGGCTCGCTCAGACGATGCCAGCCAGGGTGGTGGCGCGGCCCAGTCGCGGGGCGGGTTTCGTCGCATCCCGAACTCGTCGGAATCGTCGGCCGGCTCATCGTGAGCCGCCTCGCCGGGAGCAGGGCCACCCGCGGCCCCGGCCGCCAGCGCGCCGGCGCCCGCTCCGGCGGCGGCCCCGGCGGCGCCCGCATCGGAGGGGAACAGCACCGGCCTCGCGTCGTCGCCGTCGTCCGTCGAGTCGCCCTTCGACGCGTCCATCGATGCCGCCCCTGCCGCGGTCGCCGCGGTCGCCGCGGCCGCGTCGTGTGCGCGGGCAGCTTCACGCCGGGCCCAATCCTGGAACGTGGGGCAGACCGGGAACGCGCTGGAGAGGCAGTAGGCCTGCTGGTGAGCAAGGGCGCGCGGCGCCGGCCGGGCCTCCGCATAGCAGCGGTGCCGATGGTCGGGAACCGACGCGCGCTCGTCGCGATCGTCCTCGAACGCCACGAACGGGCAGGCCGAGGCACCGTCCGCGAGGGGCAGGACCCGTTCAGTCACCGGCCGATCATACCGGCCCGCTCACTCCCCGGCCGGGTTCCGCGGGCCGCCGCGTGCTCGACCGGGTGCTGTGGACCGGCCGGTCGAGAGGGGCGGTGGCCCGTCCGCAGCGGGCCATCCGACGACGAAGGTGTTGCCCGTCGACCCCTCGAGCTGCTGCAGGAGCCGGACCTGCAGAAGACCCGGGTTGTCCTCGACCAGCCGCCCGGCGTTGGCCAGGGATCGCAGCGCCGCGGTCTCGCCGCGCGCCCGCTCGAGCGCCGCTTCCCCTTCGCGACGGGCGGCCACGATCCCCGCGAAGGCTCGCTTCAGCTCGCCGGGGACCATGATGTCCCGGACGTCGACCCCGAGGAGCTCGACGCCGATCCGAGCCAGATCGCTCGCCACGGAGGCTCCCGTCGCGGGCCCCAGCTCGACGCGGGAGGCCAGGATCTCGTCGGCGGTTCGGCCGGCGATCGCGTCGCGGAGTCCCGACTGGAGCGCCACGTACAGGGCGCGGAGGTAGTCCTGGTCGCCGGTGACCGCGGCAACCGGATCGCCGATCACGTAGCGTGCCGTCAGGCTGACCTTCATCGCGACGCCGTCCGACGTCAGGATCTCCTGGCCGGGAACCGTGAGCGTGGTCGGCCGGCCGTCGAGGACCCGGACCTCGTTGAACCCGCGGACGCTGAGCCGCGGCCCGGCATCGACGAGCCCGCTGAACCGGCCCATTCGATAGCGCAACCCCCGCTGGTAGTCGTAGACGGTCACGAGCCGGACGAAGGAGAAGGCGAGGAGGGCGATGACGACCGCGACGAGGAGCAGGACGAGGACGTAATCCACGGTGCCTCCCTGGGTTCGGCGGCTGGCGAGAGTCGTGCCCGTCGCGTCGGGTCACGCTTCGATGGCGGAGGCCCGAAGCCTGCAGGGCCATCGTCACGGCTGCGTTCAGGCAAGACCCGAAAGCGACGAGCGGAACGCAGGAATCGAACCTGCCGTGCCAAGGGACGACCTGATGGCAGAACCGGTCCCGGCGATGCCGGAACGAGGCCGACGAGCACGTCCCGTGGCGATGCTAGGGCTGGCTCCGGCCTCACGCAACCCGAGCCGCGCGTCGACGACCATGCGGACCACCCCGAATCGAGACACGTTTGACAGCCGGGGCACGCGCTCCGAGACTCCGAAGCACCGCTCGATTCCGCACGATGACGCGGACCCCGAGCCCTTCAGTGCCCGCGAAGGAGACCTCATGTTCCGGTTCCGCGACCTGCTCGCCCCGACGACGACCGTCCGCGCCCACTGCGACCTGCCGTGTGGGGTCTATGACCCCGAGCAGGCACGAATCGAGGCCGAGTCGGTCTACAAGATCATCGAGAAGATGGGCCAGAACAGCGACCCGACGTTCACCGCCCGTGCCATCGACATCAAGGAGCAGCGGGCCGACCTCGCGAAGCACCATCTCGACGTCCTCTGGCACGACTACTTCAAGCCGGAGCATCTCGAGAAGGTCCCGAACCTCCACGAGCTCTTCTGGAACGCGGCAAAGCAGGTTTCGAAGGTCAAGGCCTCGACCGACATCGCCGATGCGAAGAAGCTCCTCGACCTCATCGACGAGGTCGACGCCGCGTGGAAAGCGACCGGCGGACCGGAGAAGACGCGGGTCGCCGGACGCCCGGCCTGAGCCGAACCCGATGACCGAACGGAAGCCCCGCCGGACGGCGGGGCTTTCTCGTGTCCGCGGGCCGTGGCGCGTTGCCGTCAGCGAGGACTCGATGCGACCGGCAATCCAGTCCGGCGACTGGCTGCTCATCGATCCGACGATCCGACGATGGCCGCGCGGCGGCTCGGTCGTCGTGATCCGTGAGCCGGACACCGAGACGCTGGCGATCAAGCGCGTCGCGGGGCGGCCCGGTGACCGGGTCGAGCTCGACGGCGGCCATCTGGTCCTCGGCGCCGACGAGGCGTGGCTCCTGTCGGATGCATCCGATGCGGACCTGCTGGCGTCCGGCCTCGGCCGGCCGATCGACTCACGGCGCTACGGGCCGGTGCCCATCGACTGCCTGCTTGGCCGGGCGTGGTTCCGCTACGGTCCGTTGC
>DATAQF010000152.1:0-4176 GCA_036264795.1 Candidatus Limnocylindrales bacterium
TGCTCCGCCGCGCCCTTGCCCGCGATCAACGCATTCCGAGGAGACGGTGCCCGGGTGCAACAAGGTCCTGGGACTTTCGGGCTATCCTCTGCCTGGGCCCCGCATGCAGCGACCGAGACGCTCCGAGCAAGGGGGACCACAGCGAGCTTCGGGAGTCACGAGGCAACCCGAGGGGGAGTCCAGGTCATGTCGCTTCTCCAACGAGTCGAGCGGGCGCAGCGGGCGACCGAGGCATCGGACAGCGGCGCGCTGGTCCCGGTCATGCCACCCGCGCCGCCCACGCCGCAGACGGCATCCCAGATCGCGGGTCGCGAGGAGCTGCTGCGGAACGTCCGCCTCCAGCTCAAGACCGAGATCATCGTCTCCTTCGACTCGCTCCTCGATGTCACGCCGGCCGAGGCACGGACGCGGATCGAGGGCATCGTCGACCGGATGATCACGCTCCATGGCTTCGCGGTCACGCGCGACGAGCGGGTTCGCCTGATCGAGGAGATGGCCAACGACGTGACCGGCTTCGGTCCGCTCGAGCCGCTTCTCAAGGACGAGTCGATCACCGAGGTCATGGTCAATGGCCCGTCCCACGTCTACATCGAGCGGGCCGGCAAGATCGAGCGGATCGACAGCGTCTTCCTGAACGACGAGCACGTCCTCCGCATCATCGAGCGGATCATCACCCCGCTCGGCCGTCGGATCGACGACTCGAGCCCGCGTGTCGATGCCCGACTTCCCGACGGCTCGCGCGTCAACGCGATCATCGAGCCGCTGTCGCTGGTCGGGCCGGTCATCACCGTCCGGAAGTTCGCGGCGAAGCCGTTCACGGTCGACGACCTGATCGGTTTCGGGACCGCGACGCCCGAGATGTTCGACTTCCTCCGGGCCTGCGTCGAGGCGAAGCTCAACCTGTTCGTATCGGGCGGGACGGGCTCCGGCAAGACGACCACGCTGAACGTCATCTCGTCGTTCATTCCGAACGATGAGCGGATCGTCACGATCGAGGACGCGGCCGAGCTCCAGCTGCGCCAGGAGCACGTCGTCACCCTCGAGTCCCGCCCGCCGAACCTGGAGGGGGAAGGCGAGATCACGATCCGCAACCTCCTCCGGAACGCGATGCACATGCGACCCGACCGGATCATCGTCGGTGAGTGCCGTGCCGGCGAGGCGCTGGACATGCTCCAGGCGATGACCACCGGCCACGACGGCTCGCTGTCGACCGGTCACGCGAACAGCCCCAAGGACATGCTCCGTCGCCTCGAGACGATGGTCCTCATGACGGGCTACCAGCTGCCGCTCCGCGCGATCCGCGAGCAGATCGCCTCGGCCGTCGACCTGATCGTCCACACGGCCCGCCTGAAGGACGGGACCCGCAAGATCGTGAACATCACCGAGGTCTACGGGATCGAGGACGACGAGATCCTCACCCAGGACGTGTTCACGTTCGAGCAGACCGGCATCGATGACCGGAAGATCCGGGGCGAGCTCAAGCCGACCGGGATCCGTCCGACCTTCATGCCCCAGTTCCAGCGGAACGGCATCAAGCTGCCTCCGGGTGAGTTCGGGATTCCGAGCGAGGACGACGCCAAGCCCTCCGCCGTTCGGCATGTGAAGAGCCGCTGGGGTGGGGGATCGCGCCCGACCGCCGATGCCGCCGACCACGCGGTCGGCCACGGCCGGGCGATCAAGGCCGGTGGCATGGTCTACGTCTCGGCGATCGGCCCGGTCGATCCCGAGACCGGCCAGGTCGTGAACGGTGGGATCAAGGAGCAGACCCGGCAATGCCTGGGCAACCTGACCGCCAAGCTCGAGGGGCAGGGGAGCTCGCTCGACCGGATCGTCTGGGCGAATTGGTCGCTCCGTGAGCCCGGCGAGTTCGACGCCTTCAACGAGGAGTGGGTGCGCTGGTTCCCGGGCGATCAGCCGGTCGGCCAGGGGACGCTGATGCCGCCGCTCCAGCGCCGTGCCGGCTTCCGCGTCTCGATCGGAGTCATCGCGGAGGCCTGAGCCCGGCGCGGTGTGGCACCATCGAGGTCGATGGCGTTCGACCTACTGCTCCGCGGCGGAACGCTCGTCGACGGAACCGGCTCGAGCGCGCGCCCGGCCGGACGACTGATTCGGAGCGGTCGATGACGGACGGTCGATCGCCCGTCCCTCCCTACCTCTTGCGCCGGTCCGAACGTTCCCGACGAATGCGGATCACGATCGATCCCGAGCTCGGGCTGGTCGTGACGGTGCCGCTCTCGACCCGTCGCAGCTGGGCCCACCCGGAGCGGCAGATCGAGGCGTTCCTGCGCAGCCGGGACGCGTGGATCCGGCGCCATCTCCAGCGTCAGGCGCATCAGCGCGCGGAGCTGGCCGCCCGCGGCGGCCTCGCCGACGGAGCGTCGGTCCGCTACCGGGGCGAGCTCCATCGGCTGCGCATCGTGACCGGGCAGGGCCGTCGATCGGTCGTGGCCCGCGTCGGCGGCGAGTCCGGTGACGAGCTCCACGTCGCGCTGATTCCGCGCGACCGCGAGCGCATCGACCGCGTCCTCGAGACGTGGTTCCGCGAGCGTGCCCGCGTCGCGATCGAGACCGAGATCGCCCGTCATGCCGCGGCACTCGGTGTGACCGCCGGGGCGGTGGCCGTCCGCGACCCGAAGAGCCGCTGGGGCAGCGCGTCGCGCGAGGGCCGTCTGATGTTCAGCTGGCGGCTCGTGCTCGGGCCGCCCGAGGCTCTCGAGACCGTCGTCGTCCACGAGCTCGCCCACCTCCGCGTATTCGGCCATGGCCCGCGGTTCTGGGCGGTCGTCGCGTCGCGCCGGCCGGACCATCTCGTCTGGCGTCGCTGGCTCCGGAGCCACTCGCTCGAGCTCCACGCGGCCCTTTCGCCGGATCCGCCCCGAGCAGCTTCAGGCGCCTCGGCGGGTTGACCCGCCGCCTGGGGCAGTATCGAGAATCGCAGTCGCGATCGCGTCCGGAGCGAGCGTGTCGGCGTCCACGACCTGGTCCGCCACCGCCCGGTAGAGCGCCTCGCGTTCGCGTGCCCTCGCCGCGAGCCACGCGAGGTCGACCGCGTCCGACCGTCGGTCCAGGCCTGCCCCGATTCTCGCCCGCAGCGTTTCCGGCATTGCCCGGAGCCACACGACGTGCCCGGTCCCATGCAGGATCTCGCGGAGATCCGCGCGGTCGACCATCGCTCCCGCGACGCCGACGATCAGCGGCGGTGGGCGGCTGAGCGCGTCGGTGAGCGCCGCCGCCTCAACGTCGTGGAGCGCATCCTCGCCATCCTCGATCGCGATCGTCCTCGGCTCGCGTCCCGTCAGCGCTCGGACGAGCTCATCGTTGTCGACCGCCGGCCAGCCAGTCCGCCGCGCGAGCTCCCGGGCGACCGTTGTCTTCCCCGAGCCCATCATTCCCACGAGGAGAATCCGGGTCGATTCGCGCCGATCGGAGGTTGCCACGCCGGCCAGCATGCCACTCGGCGATCGGGCGGGAGGCCCGGGTGCGACCGCCGGTCGGCGTCAGCGGGAGGCGGCGGGTCGCTCGGACGTTTCGGCGAGGGCGACGGTCAGCAGACCGCCGGCGATGCCGGCGAGCAGCAGGATGACCCGGACGGCAGGGGACAGCGCGAACCCAGCGGCTGCATCGAGGCTCAGCCCGCCCGGGCCCGTCAGCTCGAGAGCGACCGCGGCGAGGCCGAGCGCCAGTGGATATTCCATGCCCTGATTCCGATTCCAGAAGCCCTTTGGAGCGTGGACGATCAGGATGATCACCACGGACTGCGCGACGAGGATCGCGGCCGCGAGGGGTGTCAGCAAGCCGAGCGCCAGGCAGACCCCGCCGACGAGCTCGGCGCCGACCGACAGGACCGCGAAGAGTGACGGCGGCCGGAATCCCATCCCCACCATCGCCCCGCGCCAGCGGTCCCAGCCGGGACCCTCCCACCAGCCGAACGCCTTCTGAGCCCCGTGAGCCGCGAACGTGAGACCGACCGCCAATCGCAGAACCAGCAGGCCGGCATCGACCGGATCCATGGGACGCCTCCTTCGGACCGACGGGGACGGGGTCGCGGCGGACCGGGCGCACGATCGGCCCGGCGAAGCCTGACGCCATCCTCGTTGCTCAGGCAAGCAGGTGCCCGCTCAGGATCATTGAGACGGTATTGCAAGCGGGGCGATGTGCGGCCGGCGGGTCCGCCCC
>DATAQF010000170.1:0-3359 GCA_036264795.1 Candidatus Limnocylindrales bacterium
CATCGTTGCCTCGACGCCGATCGCCCTGACGCCTTCGGACGATTCAGACGACGACGAGCCGGTCGCGGCGGAGATCGACGACCTCTCGGATATCGAGGACTCGACCCGTCTGTACCTCCGCGAGATCGCCCGCGTGCCGCTCCTCACGGCTGAGGAGGAGGTCATGCTCGCGAAGACGATGGAGATCGGCAACCGGATCGCGACCGACCCGGCCCTGGCGATCCTCGACCTTCACGAGTGGGTCGCGAACTCGACCGAGCCCGTCGCGCGTGCGAAGCACCCGCGGTACGTGCTGCCCTTCGGCGATGTCGCGGAGCGGATCGTCGGGTCGGCGCTGGCGTCCGACGATGCCCTCGAGCTCCTCGTCACCGCTCCCCGGTTCGGGTTCACCGGGGCGATCGCCGAGGCGACCGGAGAGGCCGCCGAGCTTCTCGAGAAGGGTCGCGTGCTCCGCTCGATCTACAACGAGCGACTTGACCCCGCAACGTTCATCGGCCTGCTCGACTGGGTCCACGGTGCCGTGACCCGGCCGGTGGTCCGGGAGAACACCGCCCTCGTGGCGATGCGGACATGGGCGCGTGACGACATCGCTCTTCCGGCGCTCCGGCGGTGGCTGGAGGCCGGTCACGATGCCGACGCGGTCGCCGACATGACGCCCGACCTCCGCACGCTCGCCGCAACGGCGCGCGAGCACCTCACCTCGGCCAACCTCCGGCTGGTCGTCGCGAACGCCAAGAAGTTCATCAACCGGGGCATGAGCCTCCTCGACCTCGTGCAGGAGGGCAACGCCGGGCTGATGCGCGGCGTCGACAAGTTCGAGTGGGAGCGTGGCTTCAAGTTCTCGACCTACGCGACCTGGTGGATCCGTCAGGCCCTGCAGCGTGGCCTGGCCGATCAGTCGCGGACGATCCGGATCCCGGTCCACATGGTCGAGACGATGAACCGGGTCACCCGGATCAGCCGGGAGCTGACCGTCCAGCTCGGACGCGAGCCGACGAACGTCGAGATCGCCGAGGTCCTCTCGGAGGATCCTCGGATGTCGATCACGGCCGAGCGGGTCGCTGAAGTCCGGGCCTACGGGCGGAACACGATCTCGCTCGAGCAGCCGGTCGGCGACGAGAACGACACGGAGCTCGGCGAGCTGCTCGAGGATCCGGACGCGATCTCGCCGCTTGACGCGGTGTCGGACCAGCTTCTCCGGGAGCAGGTCGAGCGCGTGCTCGACAGCCTCGACGGACGGGAGCAGCGCGTCATCCGCCTGCGGTTCGGCCTCGACGACGGTCGGTCACGGACGCTCGAGGAGGTCGGTCACGAGTTCGGGCTCACGCGCGAGCGGATCCGCCAGATCGAGTCGCATGCGCTGCGCAAGCTGCGTCATCCATCGCGAAGTCGCAAGCTCCGGGAGTTCGTCTCGAGCTGATCGTCGCCGCCCCGTTCGCCGTTCAGCGCGCCGCCGACCCGAACGGGTCGGCGGCGCCTTCGTGTCCAGGTGCCGGACCCGCTGTGCAGGTGAACACCCAGTCTGCGATCACTGGCCCTGCCCACAGCGGCCGCGGCGGCGTCCCGGCTAGAGCCTTCCGAAGCGCCGGAAATGAACACCCGGCGACCACCGCGCGCGGTGGCCGAGGCGGCTCGCTCTCGTCAGGCCTCGGGGCGCGGCGGCGCGAGGTTCGCGAGACCGTCGACGATCTCGACGTTCGGCAAGGTCCGGAGGATCGCGGGAGATGCAAGGACCTTCCACGACCGGCTGCCGCCACCCAGGACGATCCGGGGCCGGGTCATGACCGCGGCGTCGACCCAGAGCGGCAGGTCAGACGGCAATCCGAACGCGGTGACGCCGCCGATCGCCATGCCGGTGAGCTCGCGGGTCTCCTCGGGCGAGGCGAACGAGGCCTTGCGGGTGCCGAGGCGATCCTTCACGACGCGATTGACGTCGAGGCGGTGGGTCGCCAGGACGACGCACGCGGCGTAGACCGGTGGGCTGCCCTTGCCGACCACGACGATCGTGTTCGCCGAGTCCTCCAGCGCGAATCCGTACGCCGCGCAGAAGGCGGCGGTGTCGGCGAGGGCCGGGTCACAGGCAAACAGCTCGTGCTCGCCGAGACCCGCGAGGGAGCGCTCGAGCGCCTCCCGGTCGGGATCGGGTGCGACGGGGGTGTCAGTGAGGCTCACACCCGAACGGTAGCCGAGTCGACGGGAATCCTGCCGACTCACCCGGCATGTTCGAACCCGCCGCGGCGATGGACGTCCGGCCGTCGGAGGTCGACCGGGGGGAGTCGACGGTCTCGACGACGGCCGGACGGTGGAACCGCAAGCCGGATCGCGCCGGGTCGCGGGTCGGTGCGGGTGTTAAAAAGGGCGCGCTCAGCCGGAGCCGCCTGTCGCGGCATGCGTCCGCGGGGCGCGGGTGGGTCGTGGGGTCGGGTTCGCCGCAACGGCCTGCGGAGCCGGTGCAGCGCCCAGCGCAGTCGGGGTCGGGGCGGGAGTGCTGCTGCCGTCCTGGCTCCCGCCGATCGTCGAGCCGGCGGTCGTCGAGCCGCCGTCCGATGAGGCCGTCGGCGCCGGGCGATCGTCGGTCATCGCCGTCTGGACCGAGGAGTTGCCCGTGAACGTGGCCGCGGCGAGGACCCCGAACCCGACCGTGCCCGCGACGCCCGCGACGACGGCTCCGGTCGTGAGGGTCTGGAGGCGACCGATCGCCTGTCGTCGACGACCCACGTGATGTCGGAGATGCGTGCTCATCGTGGGGAGTCTCCGCCAGGCAGTCTTTCGGAACGGTTACGTCGACTCAGGCGAGCGCTCGCCCCCAGGTGACGGCCATGCGGGCGCCGCCCGCGGGTGCGCTTCCGACCTTCCAGCGGCCACCGGTCGCGCGGACGATCGCATCGGCAATGGCCAGGCCCAGGCCCGCGCCGCCCTGCCTGTCGGTTGCACGATGAAAGCGGTCGAAGATCCGGCTCCGGTCGCCTTCGGGGATCCCGGATCCGCTGTCGTCGACGGTCAGGCCCACCCGCGACCCGTCGATCGCGACCGTCACCGCGACGGTGCCACCCTCGGGCGCGTACTTGCAGGCGTTGTCGAGCAGGACGCCGAGCAGGCGGTCGAGCCACTCCGGCGGGGCAGCGATGACGGCACCATCAGGTGGGGCCTGGAGGGTGATCCGGAGGCGACGGGTCTCCGCGATCGCTCCGAACCGGTCGACGGCATGGGCGGCCATGACGGCGAGATCGACCGGCTCGGCATTCGGCGCTCGCTTCGACGCATCGAACCGGGCGAGCCACAGCAGGTCCTCGAGCATCCGCCGCATCCGCTTCGACTCGTGGTCGACCCGGGAGAAGGCGGAGCGGTACCAGGCGACG
>DATAQF010000215.1:0-7979 GCA_036264795.1 Candidatus Limnocylindrales bacterium
CAGGATCGCCTGCGCCTCCGGGTCGCCGAAGCGGGCGTTGAACTCCAACAGCCGCGGGCCGTCGTCGGTGAGGATCAGCCCGGCATACAGGGCACCACGGAACGGCGCGCCGCGCCGGGCGAGCTCGGCGAGGACCGGCCGGTGGAAGCGATCGAGGATGTCCGCTGCGACGGCGTCAGGCATATCGTCAAGGGGCGAATAGGCGCCCATGCCCCCGGTATTCGGCCCGACATCGCCCTCGCCGAGTCGCTTGTGGTCGCGGGCGGCGGGCAGGGCAACGGCGACCCAACCGTCGGAGATCGCGATCAGGCTCACCTCAGGACCGGTGAGCCGCTCCTCGACGACGATCGGCCCGCCGATCGCGTCGATCGCCTCGGTCGCCGCGGCCCCGGTATCGCAGACGGTCACGCCCTTGCCGGCCGCCAGGCCGTCGGCCTTGACGACGACGCCCCTCCCGCGGGAGGCGATTTGCGTGGCATACGCCGCGGCGGCGGCCCGATCACCCGAGCCGAACGCGCGGCCGTGGGCCATCGGGAGGCCGCCCGCCTCGGCGATCTCGCGGCAGAACGCCTTCGAGGTCTCGATTCGCGCCGCGGCGGCCGTCGGTCCGAACACCGGAAACCCGGCCGCGACGAGGGCGTCGCCGACGCCGGCCGCCAGCGGTGCCTCCGGCCCGATCACGGCGAGCTCGACCGCTCGCTCGCGGGCGACGGCCACGATCGCCTCCGGGTCGAGCGGGTCGACACCGGCCATTCCACGGACTCGCGGCACCTGCGCGATCGCGTCGGATCCCGGCGCGACGACGACCTCGTTGACCCCCGGCTCGGCGGCCAGCTTCCAGGCGAGAGCGTGCTCGCGACCGCCGCCCCCGACGACAAGGATCCGGGTCGGCTGGACGAGGCGGCTCATCGGCCGGTGCCTCGCGGCTGTCGCATGCCCGCCGACCAGACGGTTCGGCGACCGTCGCACGGACGCGCCGTCATGCCCCCGCCGCCACGATGCGCCGGCGCATCGGTCGCCAGGCGCGCTCGATCGTCTGCGTGCGCTCGGGCCCGACCGAGACGAGGACGATCGGGGCGCCGGCCCGCTCCTCGACCGCGCTCACGTACCGCCGGGCGTTCTCCGGCAGATCGCCGAGCGACCGGACGTCGAAGATCGGATCGGTCCAGCCGGCAAAGTCCTCGTAGATCGGCGTCGCCCGGCTGAGCAGCTCGGCAGAGGAGGGCCAGGCCTCGACCCGGCGCCCGTCGATCTCGTAGGCGACGCAGAGGCGGATCGGGTCGACGCCGGACAGGATGTCGAGCTTGTTCAGCATGATCGAGCTGACCGAGTTCACCGCGACCGCGTACCGGCAGGAGACGGCATCGAACCAGCCGACCCGCCGCGGCCGTCCGGTCGTCGTCCCGACCTCGTGCCCGCGTTCCGCGATCCCCTCCCCCACGTCGTCGAGGAGCTCCGTCGGAAACGGACCGCTTCCGACTCTCGTCGCGTAGGCCTTCATCACCCCGACGACCTCGTCGACCTGGCGCGGTCCGATCCCGCCGCCCGTGCACGCCCCGCCGGCGATCGGCGACGACGACGTCACGTACGGGTACGAGCCGTGGTCGAGGTCGAGGAGCGTGCCCTGGGCTCCCTCCAGCAGGACGTGGTCGCCGCGACGCAGGGCGTCCTGGACGAGCCACGTCGCGTCGACGAGGTGCGGCGCCAGGCGCGTGCCCCACGCGAGCGCCTGTTCGACGAGCGGGTCGATCTCGAAGTAGGCCTCGGCTCCGAGGGCCGCCAGAACGGCGTTCTTCTCGGGCAGCACCCGCGCCAGCTTCGTGCGGAGAGCGGCCTCGTCGAGGAGATCCTCCAGCCGTAAGCCGCTTCGGGCGGCGCGATCCTCGTATGCCGGTCCGATTCCTCGACCGGTCGTCCCGACCTTCGACCCGCCGAGCCGCGCCTCCCGGGCCGCGTCGAGCGCGCGGTGATACGGCAGGATCACGTGGCAGGCGAAGCTCGCCCGGAGCCGCGAGATGTCGATCCCGCGGGAGGCGAGTGCGTCGAGCTCGTCGATCAGGGTTGCCGGGTTGACGACGACGCCCGGCCCGATGACGGGCACGATGTGGGGATAGAGGATCCCCGACGGAACGAGGTGCAGCTTGAACACCTCGTCGCCGAGCATCAGGGTGTGCCCCGCGTTGTCACCGCCCTGATAGCGGACGACGATCGCGGTCTGCTCGGCGAGGAAGTCCGTCGTCTTGCCCTTGCCCTCGTCGCCCCACTGGAGCCCGACGATCACGGTCGCGGGCATCAGAAACGGCCTCGCGAAGAGCAATGAAAAAGGCCCCCGACTCGATGGTCTGGGACCTGGATAGACCTCTCCCGTCGGGCGCCAACGCTGCGGCGCCGGAGCGGTTCGAAGACCCGGGCTCGCCTCACGGGACGAACGACGCGCCTTCCTCGAGCAACAGCCGACCTCCTGATGCGAGCGAACCCCGCTGGCGGTTCGAGGACGGGCCGAAGTATAGCAGTCGACCGACCGCCGAGACGGCGGCGAAGCGGCGTCGGGAGGATCCGAGCCGGTTCAGACGAAGCCGGATCAATCACCTGCGAGCAGGGGCGGCCGGGACGTCTGGCGACCCCCGACCGGGACTTTCGGCGATGCCGTTCGGACCCGTCTGGCCACTAGCCTTGACGGCGTGATGCGTCTCCTCGGGGTGACCGGGCTCGTGGCCCCGGTCATCTTCATGAGCCTGTGGCTGTTCGCCCCCGACGCGCTCGATCCGTGGATCACGAACGCCGACCTCCTCATCTTCGCCGTCCTCTCGGGCGCGGTCTTCGGGGTGTCGCTGACGGCCGGCGTCGTGTTCCTCTACGTTCGCCTGAGGCTTCGGCGGCTCATCAACGCCGCCGAGCGGCTGGCGGTCGGGGAGCTCGACGTGGAGCTCGGGGCGAGCGCCTCCGCGCGTGGCATCGAAGGGCGTCTCGGGCGGGCGATCGACGAAATCGCGGTCGCCCTGGCCAGGACGACGAACGACGCCACGTTCGACAAGCTGACGGGCGTGAGCAATCGCCAGGCGCTCCTCGGCGCGTTGGTGTCGGAGGTGGAGCGGGCGAACCGCTACAGCCGTCCGTTGTCGGTCGCGTTCGTCGACATCGACCACTTCAAGTCGGTCAACGACAGCTATGGCCACGCGACCGGCGACCACGTCCTCCGCGGCGTCGCCCAGACGATCAAGGCGAACCTGCGGGCGTCCGACCAGATCGGGCGGTACGGGGGCGAGGAGTTCATGCTCCTCCTGACCGAGACCGACGTCGAGGAGGGGTCGATCCTCACGGAAAAGCTTCGCAACCTCGTCGCGAAGCAGCGATTCAGCATCGAGGGGGGCCAGCAGATCAGCGTGACGATCTCGATCGGCATCGCCGGTGGCAGCGGCAGCCTCCGGACCGAGGACCTCGTTCGCGACGCCGATGCCGCGATGTACTCGGCCAAATCCCTCGGACGCAACCAGACCTACATCTTCGCCGAGCCGGACGAGGATGCCCGCGTCCCTCGTGCCCCGATCTCGGCCGCCGGCCGGACGCGCGCGATCGAGGTCGGGCGAGCGGCACGCGATGCCGGCATGGCCGCACTCACCTCCGTGATTGCTCCGCTGCCCCATTACCGCGGCCAGCCCTCCGCGATGATCGCGTCGATCGTCGTCGCGATGGCGGCGAGCCTCGATCTGCCCGAGGCCGAGGCGGAACGGATCCGCGTCGCGGCGCTCCTCCACGATGTCGGCAAGGTGGCGGTGCCGCAGGAGATCCTCGACAAGCCGACGGCCCTGACGTCGGCTGAATGGCGATCCGTCGTCCAGCATCCCCGGATCGGCCAGGTCATCCTCGAGCAGGCCGCTGCGCTGAAGGAGGCCGTGCCGATCATCCTCCACCACCACGAGCGCTACTCGGGCCACGGCTACCCGTACGGCCTGCGCGGCAACGACATCCCGCTCGGGGCGCGGATCGTCGCGATCGCCGACGCCTATGACGCGATGACCCACGACCGTCCGTACAAGCGGGCGATGAGCCACGATAGCGCGATCAACGAGCTCCGACGGCACGCCGGCACGCAGTTCGACCCGGAGCTCGTGACGCTCTTCTGCGACCTGTTCGCCAGGGTCGCGCCGGTCCCCGACCCGATCGTCCTCGCAATGACGACGATCGATGTGGCGGCGTCGGAACCCGAGATGGCCAGCGCGCGGCGGCGCAGGCGGAGGACGGATCTCGCCGCCGCGCAGATCGTCGCGGCCGACGGCAGCGTCGGGACCTCTCCGGGGTCGGCAGCGGGCTGACCCTCCCGCGGCGGGCGGAAGCTCCGGCCGTCCCGGCGGCTGCCGGTTGAGGTGGCGTGAAGTGCCCGTTGACCGGGCGTGAAGCGTCGCCTGCTAGGTTGTGGCTGCCCGCCAGGCACCAGCCGGCCTCGTCGACCGAACGCCGACGGTCCGTTGACCACCGAAGGTCCGCCGACCCGCCGGATGGCCTGACCGCCGGGGCCGGCGCCCTTCCGCCCGTCGCCGACCCATCCCGCCTGCTGCCCGCCCGATCGACCCCCGCCGGAACGCAGGGTCGGCCCGATCCCCGTCGGCCGGCCGAGAAGGAGAACGCGGACCGTGAACAAGGTCCTGTTGACCGGGCGCCTGACCCGCGACCCGGAGATGAGAAGCCTGGCCAGCGGCAAGGCCGTGACGCAATTCAGCGTCGCAACGAACGAGTACATCGGCCAGGGCAAGGAAAAAGCCGAGTACCACAACATCGTGACCTGGGACCGTCTCGCGCAGACCTGCGGCGAGTTCCTCGGAAAGGGCCAGCAGGTCGCGATCGAGGGTCGGATCCAGACACGGAGCTGGGACGACGACCGTGGCCAGCGCCACTGGAAGACGGAGATCGTCGCGAACCACGTCGAGATGCTCTCGGGCCGTCGCAAGAAGGACTACGAGGCGGAATCGGCAGCCAACGGGCTCGCCGCGCAGGCTGCCTCGTACGAGGACGGCGAGGAGGACGCCGCGATTGCCGCGGCGGCCGAACCGCTGACCGAAGGCGACGAGGAGGTCGTGGCCGCCTAGGCCGGCGGCGCCCCACATCGAACGTCCCTGGACCGGCGGCGGCTCCCCCTCCCGCCGCCGGTCCATTTCCGTTGCGCGGCTCTGCGCCCGGATTGGGCCCGCAGGGGACGTTCAGCGCAGCTCGAAGAACGCAGCCGCGAGGATCAGGTAGACGATCACGAGCAGCGCGCCTTCGAGCCAGTTGGATTCGCCGTCAAGGGCGATCAAGGCGCTGATCCCGACCGCCGCTCCGACCCCGGCGACCTCCAGCGGGGCGAAGATCAGGTCCATCTGGTGGCCGGTGAGGACGCCGAGGAGCACAAGGGCCGGCGCAACGAACAGCGCGACCTGGAGGCTCGCGCCGTAGGACACCGCCATCGAGAACTCCATCTTGTTCTTCCAGGCCAACTGGACGGCGACGAGCTGCTCCGCGAGATTGCCGATGATCGGAAGCAGGACGACGCCCACGAAGAACGCGGTGAGGCCGATCGTCTCCACGACGGGCTCGATCGCCCCGACGAGGATCTCCGAGAGGACCGCGAGAAGGACCGCCGCGGCGACGAGGACGACGGCGGCCTCGCGGCCGGACCAGCCCGGACCAGCCTCCTCGCGGCGCTGATGGCCGGCGAGGGTCGCCGCGGGGTTCGTGAACTGGTAGACCAACGAGAGGACGTAGCCCGCGATCAGGAGGACCGCGACGAGGACGGAATCCTCGACGAGGCTGCCCTCGCCGCCGCTCGTGCTGAACGCGAGGATCGCGGGAACGAACAGTCCGATCGCGGCGAGCACCAGAAGGGCGGCGTTGGAGCCCGCGATCTCCCGGCTGAACGTCTGGGTGCCGTGCCTGAGTCCGCCGACGAGCACGCTCAGGCCGAGGACGAGCAGGAGATTGCCGACGATCGAGCCGGTCAGTGACGCCTTGACGACGTCGATGAGGCCGGCCTGCAGGGCGAAGAACGCGATGATCAGCTCGGCGATGTTGCCGAACGTCGCGTTGAGGATCCCACCGACCTGCGGCCCCGTGATGGCGCCGAGCCGTTCGGTCGCCTGACCGATCAGCCAGGCGAGGCCGAGGATCGACAGGCCGGCCAGCCCGAACATCAACGTCGGCGGGAGGCCGCGGACGAAGGCTGCCGCGAGAATCGTTGCCGCGGCCAGGACCGCGACGGCCAGGAGCGCGATCCGAGCCGGTCTCGAGAGGGCGCCGAGGACCGGGAGGCCGCGTCGGGTCGAGGCCGGCTGGGCGCTCATCGTGGCGGAATCCTAGCGGTCGACAGGTGGGGCGTAGAGCCTCCGGCGCGGGATGCCGGTCGCGACGGCGACCTCCCGGGCGGCCTCTCCGCGGGGCGTGCCGGCGGCGACCCGCCGCTCCACCTCCGCCAGCGCCGCGGCCGGGTCCGCGTCACGCGCGACCACGTTCGCGGATCGCTCCGGCCGCGCCCCGACGACGAGCGCGAACTCGCCGCGGAGCGTCAGCTCCCCGCTCCGTGCCCGTTCGGCGAGCTCGCCCAGCGTGGCGCGGAGCACCTCCTCGTGGAGCTTCGTCAGCTCCCGCCCGATCGCCGCGGGACGGTCCGCGCCGCACGCCGCTGCCAGGTCGACGAGCGTGGCCGCGACTCGGCCGGGCGCCTCGTAGATCACCGTCCCCCGGTCGTCCCCGGCGATCCGGGCGAGCCGCTCCCGCCGCTCTCGACCGGACCTCGGCAGGAAGCCCTCGAACGCCCAGCGAGGCCCGGCGACGCCCGAGGCCGCGATGACGGCCATGACCGCCGACGCGCCGGGGATGGGGATGACGGTTCCGCCCTCGGCGGCCCAGGCGATGACCAGCTCCGCACCCGGGTCACTGACCGATGGCGTGCCCGCGTCGGTGACCAGGGCGAGATCGGCGCCGCCGCGGAGGTGGTTGAGCAGCTCCGCGAGGCGCGCGGGTGCGCTCCGGGCGTGATAGCTCGTCGTCCGGGTCGCGATGCGGTGGCGATCCAGGAGGCGACGGGTCAGGCGCGTGTCCTCGGCGGCGATCAGGGGCACGTCACGCAGCACCTCGAGCGCCCGGAGCGTGACGTCGGCCAGGTTCCCGATCGGTGTCGCCACGACGAAGAGGCGGCCGCTCACTCCCGCGCCGGTTCGGATGCGTCGGACGCGCGAGGCGGCCGGTCCGTCGCCGGGAGCGCCTCGGCCGGCGGCTCCGGCTCGCCCCGTGGCGGGGGCGCCTCCATCACGCGCGCCGAGCCGGGCCGCCGTCGCGGGTACAGGTAGTCGACGCCCGCGGTCCGCGGGCCCAGCTTCGCGATCGGGGGGATCTGCCGCTTGAACTCGGACGTGGCGATCATCCGGTCGACCCGCCGGACGACCTCGGGATCGAAGCCGAGCGCCGCCATCTCGTCCTCGGCCCGGCGCTTGTCGACCCGCCAGAACAGGAGCCGATCGAGCTCCGGATAGTCGAACCCGGCGTCGGCCTCGTCGGTCTGTCCCGGCCAGAGGTCGGCCGACGGGGCCTTGCGGATGATCGCCTCGGGCACGCCGATCGCGGCCGCGAGCTGGCGGACCTGGCTCTTGTAGAGATCCCCGATCGGGTTGAACGCGCAGGCGGAGTCGCCGAAGAGCGTCGTGTAGCCGATGAGCGACTCCGTCTTGTTTCCCGTGCCGACGACGAGCCCGCCCCGGGTGACGGAGCGGTCGTAGAGGACGGCCATCCGCTGGCGAGCCATGAAGTTGCCGCGACGCAGCGACGACGCGTCGGGGTCCCCGGCGAAGAACCCGTCGACCATGGGGCTGATGTCCACGAGCTCGCTCGTGGCTCCGAGCCGGCGGACGACCTCCTCGGCGTCGGCCCGTGACGTCGGCGACGACGTTCGATAGGGCATCAGCACGGCGAACAGCTTGTCGGCGCCGATCGCCTCGGCGACTAGGTACGCG
>DATAQF010000244.1:0-2878 GCA_036264795.1 Candidatus Limnocylindrales bacterium
TTCGTCGCGATCGTCCAGTTCGTGTTCAGCCTGGCGATCGCGATGTTCGTCGCGGCCTCGAACGTCTTCTTCCGCGACATCGCCAACGTCGCCCGTCACTTCCTGCGGCTCTGGTTCTACCTGTCGCCCGCGCTCTACCAGTACGAGGACGTCGCCGGGAAGGGACACGGCATTTTTGGCGTGCTGATGTCGCTGAACCCGTGGACCCCGCTCTTCGAGTCGTACCGCGCGGTGATCTACAACGGGACGATGCCGCTGTGGGGCTCGCTGGGCGTCCTCCTCGTCGCGTCCTTCGGTCTGCTCGCCCTGACGACGCTCTACTTCAAGCGACTCGAGCCGTCGTTCGCGAAGGTCCTCTGAGCGATGCAGAACAAGCTCGTGGGCGGGACGCCGCCGTACGCGATCGACGCCGAGAACCTCGGCGTCCGGTACAACCTGCGGTTCACCCGTCAGACGACGGTCCGGACCTCGTTCCGGAATCTCCTCCGACGGGGTGAGGGACCGACGCACTTCTGGGCCCTGAGGGACGTCAGCTTCCGGGTCGTCCACGGCGAGAGCCTCGCGGTCATCGGGCCGAACGGCGCCGGCAAGAGCACGCTCCTCCAGGTCCTCGCGGGGATCATCCAGCCGAACGAGGGCGCGGTCGACGTCATCGGCCACGTCTCGAGCCTCCTGACCCTTGGCGCCGGGTTCGACCAGGACCTGACCGGCCGCGACAACATCCGCCTCGCCGGAGCGTTCCTCGGCCTGCCCCACCGTCAGATGGAAGCGCTCCTGCCGGGCATCGTGGAGTACGCCGACATCGGCGAGTTCATCGACGCCTCGATCAAAACCTATTCGTCGGGCATGCGGGCCCGACTCGGCTTCGCGATCGCGACCGCCGTCGACCCCGACGTGCTGATCATCGACGAGGTCCTCGCGACCGGCGACGCGGTCTTCCGAGCGAAGAGCAAGGAACGGATCAAGGAGCTGACGAAGGCCGCCAAGGGAATCGTCCTCGTCACCCACGACATGAACTGGGTGACCGAGTTCTGCAACCGGGCGATGCTCCTCGACCATGGCCGCGTCGTCATGGAGGGCGATCCGGCAGAGGTCGTGCGGGTCCACGAGGAGCGTTCTCAGAAGGCGAAGATGGACCGCGAAGCCGAGCTCGCGCGGAAGCTCGCCGCGGCAACGGGCACGCAGCAGACGCCCGCGGGTTGAGCCGGCGCGTCGGGGGCCCGGCCGTGCGCTCCGCGGCCGCGGGTGGTCGATTCGGTGGCTGACGAGCCGATCGACGCGGGCGCCGGTCCGGTCGAACCGCCGATCGAGGCGCTCGTCGTCGCTTCCTGGTTTCCGACGTACGACGACCCGGCGACGGGCCGGTTCGTCGCCGACCAGGTCGAGGCGATCGCCGCAACGGGTCGCGTTCGCCCCACGGTCATCACGTTCGACCAGGCGCTCCTGACCGGAGGTGCGTCGGCGCGTGGCCACCAGGCGGACGCCGTCTCCAGCGCCGGTGCGGCCGCGACCCGGACGGCCGAACCGCTCGGACTTCGGCCGGCCTGGGGCGTCGAGCCGGGCATTCCGGTCGTCCGCCTGACGGTTCCCGACGGGATGACGCTCGACGCCGGACCGGCCCATGCGGCGGTCCACCGGGCGCGGATCCTCGATGTCGTCGCGGATCGCCTGCTCGCTTCGGACGCGAGGCCGCGCGGTGTCGTCCACGCCCATACGGGGTATCCCGATGGCGCCGCGGCGGTGACGCTCGCCGACCGGCTCGGCTGGCCCCTGGTCGTCACCGAGCACTCCTCGTTCGTCGACAAGATCCTCGCGAACCCCGCCCGGCGAACCGCGTACGAGCGGATGCTCGATCGCACCCATCGGCTGTTCGCCGTGAGCTCGATGCTCGCGGCGGAGCTTCGAACGGCGTTCCCGGACCACGCAGACACGATCGAGGTCCTCCCGAACGCCGTCCCGATCGAGCTGTTCGCGGCGGGTCGCGCCGCCGATCGCGTGCCCGATGAGCTCCTGTTCGTCGGCTATCGCAAGGCGAACAAGGGAATCGAGGTGCTCCTCCGATCGGTCGCCATCGCCCACGAAGCGCGGCCGACGATCCGCCTCCGCCTCGTCGGCCAGACGAAGGACCGGCAGGAGGAGCAGGGCTGGCACGAGCTCGCGTCGTCGCTCGGAATCGCCTCCATCGTGGACTTCGACGAACCGCTCGATCGAGCGGGGGTCGCCGAGGCGATGCGGCGGGCGAGCCTGTTCGTCCATCCGAGCCCGCGGGAGACGTTCGGCGTCGTCGCCGTCGAGGCGCTCGCCGCCGGCCTGCCGGTCGTCGCCACGGACTCCGGCGGCGTCACGGAGATCCTCGGCGACGAGCCCGAGCGACTCGGCGCCCTGGTCGCGGCGGACGACCCGGCTGCGCTCGCCGCGGCGATCCTCGAGACGCTGGGCCGTGGGTCCGACTTCGACCCTCAGGTCCTGCGCGGATCGATCGAGCGGCGATTCGGGCGCCAGTTCGTCGCGGAGCGGCTGCTCGTCGCGTATCGAGACGCATTGGCGACCCGATCGACCCCACGCACTCGTCCCGCCGATCCGCTGGTCGGCGCGACGAGCGAACCGCAGTCGGGTTCGAGCCGGATGCCGAGTCTGCTCGTCGCGCTCGATCGCGCTCGAGCCGCCGTCCGCCTGGCGGGGCTCCCGGCGTCGCTGCGGGAGGCACTCGTCGTCGTGACCGCCATCGAGCCGGCGACCGCTCGCCTACCGGCGGTGGGCCGCCTCGTCGAGCTCGACATCGACGTTCACTGGCGCGTCCCGGTCGCCGCGCTACCGGCCGGCGTGCCGGCCCCGGTCGGGCGCCTCCTTCGGCTCGCGAAGGACCCGATCGGGACGT
>DATAQF010000256.1:0-4935 GCA_036264795.1 Candidatus Limnocylindrales bacterium
CTGTCCGTCCGGCTGCCGACCCTCGAGCCGACGACCGACCTGGGCGTGTTCATCGCCGCCCTGACGATCTCGAGCGCGATCCCGATCGGCCTGTTCCTGCTGTTCCAGCGGCTGTTCCTGCGCGGTCCCGGCCTCAGCGGCGCGATCAAGGGCTGACAACCGCGCCCGAACGGTCAGCGGGTCGTGGACGAGGACACCGGGGCCAGGCTCCACGGTTTCCGGGGAGGCCGATCGGGGGGAACCGCGACCTCGAGCATCGGCCGGTCCCAGCCACCGAGATTGGCGCCCGCCTCATACGCGGCCTGGAAGAACTCCCGGGCGGCCCTGTCGGGATCGGGCGCCCGACGGATCGTGTCGTACGGCAGGATGAACTCGCCGAACTTCCCGTCGAAGAACGCAACCGTGGGATCGACCGCGGCGTTCCTGAAGCCCTCGGGCTCCGGATAGGTGTAGGAATAGAAGAACGGACCGGGGCCATCGCTCGTCGGCCACCAGCCGATGCTGCTCTCCTCGCGGGAATAGGCCTCCTCCATCACCCAGGCCGGGCAGTTCGGGGCCCCGCCGGGGTGGCGCGGCGCGGCGCGTCCGGAGAATCGGGTGGTCGCGAGGTCGAAGCTTCCCCAGAAGAAATGGACCGGGCTCCTCTTGCCGACGAACCCGGTCTGGAACTCCTCCATCACGCGCTGGGCCTGGAGCAGTCCGCGCCAGAACGCGTGGGCATGGCTCGCGTCGTACGAGGCGTGCCGTTCGTCGGCCTCGAACGGGATCGCCTCGGCGACCTCGACGGGCTTCGTCGAGATCCGGACGTCGATGGCCAGGCCGTGGAGCGCCGCCATGAACTGCCGGTGGAACGCGGCCACTGATTGGGGCTCGAGTGGGATCGTCCGCGAGCGGCCCGTCGTGTCGGCGATGTCCAGCCGGTGGTCCACGAAATCGAAGTCCACCTGGAACATCCGGCCCCGGTAGGGGATCGGCGATGTGGTCAGCCCTCGCGACGTGACGTACAGGGCGACGTGCCACCAGTGATTGAGCGGTGGCGCGAGCGCCATCCGGACCTTGCCGACGACCTGCGACCACATATGCAGCGTCGTGATCGTCGGCTCCCAGTCCCGCCAGGGAAGCTCCGGCCAGAGGCGCTGGTCGTCCGCAATGGCTCCGGAGTCGGTCACTTGAGCAGGCGTTGCCAGCCGGTGGGCACGCGGCCGGCGGGTCCCGGCACGGGCTGGTCGAGTGGATGGTGATGCGGCGCCGCCAGGGCGGGACCGTCGAGGAACTCCTCCCGGGCGAAGTCCCAGAACCAGTCCTCGCCCGGCTCGTAGCTCTGGACGACGGGATGCTGCTCGGCTGCGGCATGCCGGCTCGCGTGCTGCGAGGGTGACGAGTCGCAGCACCCGACGTGGCCGCAGCTCGCACATCGACGCAGGTGGAACCACCAGCCATCTTCGGCCAGGCACTCCACGCAGCCCGGACCGCTCGGCGGCACCGAAGGGTCGATGTCGTAGCCGTCCGCCATGAATCACCTCCACGCCGAGGGTACCGCTTCCCACGGAAGGGGACCCCGCACGGGCTCGAAGCCTCGTCAGGCCATCCTGGGCGAGACTCTCTGTCACCCTGAATCGCGAATGACGCCATCCCGCCACGCCGGCGACGTCCCGCGCCGCGTCCCCCTCTCCCACCGCCGGGCGCTCGTCGCTCGCCACACCCGCCTGCGCGGGGTCGAGGGGGTCGACGGCATCCGACTGCACCTGGCCGACGACGCCGCTCCGGTCTGGCGAGCCACCGAGACCGCCCTCGGCATCGCTGGCGCTGCCATCCCGTTCTGGGCCTTCGCGTGGGCGGGTGGCCTCGCGATCGCGAAGTTCCTGCGCGAGCATCCCGACGAGGTGCGCGGCAAGCGCGTCGTCGACTTCGCGACGGGCTCCGGCCTCTGTGCGATCGTCGCGATGCAGGAGGGCGCGGCGAGCGTGGTCGGGATCGACGTCGACCCGTTCGCCGAGGCCGCGGTGGCGCTCAACGCCCGGGCGAACGGCGTGAGGGTCGGCTTCAACGGTCGCGACGTCCTCGACGACGACCCACCCGACGCCGACGTGCTGCTCGCCGGCGATACGTGGTACGAGGGCCCATTGGCCGAGCGCGTGCTGCCATGGCTCCGCCGAGCCGCGGCCGGCGGCACGCGCGTCGTGGTCGGCGACCCCGGCCGGCGCTATCTGCCTGCCGGCGACCTCGTTCCACTGGCCGCGTACGAGGTCGTGACGACGACCCAGCTCGAGGATCGGGCGGTCCTTCGGGCTCGCGTCTTCACGGTCACGGCCTGACCTCCGTTCCGTACCGGAGATAGACGACCCCGGTGTCGAACGTCCGCGTCTCCAGGAGCTTCAGCCCGACGCGCTCGCCGGTCGGCGAGACGTACGGCGTGCCCGCGCCGAGGATGACCGGCTGCACGAAGACGCGGTACTCGTCGATCAAGCCGCGGCGCATCAGCGTCGAGGCGGTGGTCGGACCGCCGACGTCCATGTCGAAGCCCGGCTGTGCCTTCAGCCGCGTGATCTCATCGAGAGCGCCATCGCGAAGCAGCCGGCTGTTCCATTCGACCCGCTCGAGCGTGGTGGAGAGGACGATCTTCGGCTTGTCCTTCCAGATGCGTGCGAACTCGACCATCGCCGGAGTCGCGGCCGGATCAGTCTCCGCCGTCGGCCAGTATTCGGTCATCAGCTCGTACATCCGACGGCCGTAGATGAAGGCGCTCATCTCTCGCGCCTCGTCGTTGAAGACGGTGTGCAGCTCCTCGTCGACGCGGACCCAGTCGAGGGAGCGGCTCGGCGTCTCCACGAAGCCATCGAGGGAGACCGACATCGAATAGATGATCCTGCCCATGGGCCGCCAAGCGTAGCCGGGTTGGTTCGAGCGTTCCGCCGGCCATCGCTGACATGGCCCGGCGGGTCCGTGGTACAGTGAGCGAGTCGCCCACGTTCTGGTAGATTTGGGTAGGTTTTGTGGCTCCCTCGGCTTCCAGCGACCCCGACTGGGTCGGCCTCTCGGAGGCCAGCCGCGTCCTCGGGGTGTCACCCGCGACGCTGCGCCGCTGGAGCGACGCCGGCCGCCTGCGGGTCTTCACGACACCCGGCGGTCATCGCCGCTTCTCTCGCTCCGCGCTCGAGCGTCTGCTTCCCGCCGATCGGTCCCGGCGGCCGTCCATCGGTGGCGGCGGCCTCTCGCCGAGCCGGATCGCACGAAGCTACCGGCGAGCAAGTCGTGAGGCGGCCCCCGAGCTGCCCTGGGTCCTCACCCTCACCGACGAGCAGCGTCTCCTGTTCCGCGAGCGGGGCCACGTCCTCGCTGCGAGTCTCCTCCAGTACCTCGACGCCACGCAGGCCGAGGCGGCGGCCCATCACCTCCAGGAGGCGTCCACTTCGGCCGGCGAATACGGCACGGTCGCCGCGACGCTCGGCCTGTCACTCAGCCAGACCGTGGAGGGATTCCTGCGCTTCCGGGCGCCCTTCCATCACGAGCTGGCGGTGGCCGCCCGGCGGCGCGGTTTCGACACCGCGGAGACAACCGATCTCCTCGAAACCGCCGAGGCCGCGATGGATCGACTCCTCATCTCGACGATGACGGGCCACGGCCAGGCGGCCGGCACGGGTCGTGGTCGGGCGCGGGCCGCCTCACGTCACGAAGGCCGCACCGGGTGAGCCGGCTCGGACCCGGGCCCGTCGTCGCCCTCGTGACCCATGCGCGGGACGTCCCGGCCGTAGAGCGCGAGGCATTTGCGGTGGCCCTTCATCGCGACGGGGCCGACGGCTCGCTGCTCCTCGAGACATGCCACCGCGTGGAGGCCTATCTGACTCGCGCGGATTCCGCGGAACAGGCCGCGGACGCGCTGCCAACCGGCGGCCGAATCCTCACCGGCGAGGACGCGGTTCGGCACGCGATCGCGGTGGCGGTCGGGCGCGACTCGGTGGTCGTCGGCGAGGACCAGGTGCTCCATCAGCTGCGCGTCTCGGTCGACGCAGCTCGTGCGGCGGGATCTCTCGACCCGACGCTCGAGCGGCTCTTCGCGCTCGCGCTCCAGTCGGGACGGCGCGCCCGATCCTGGCGCCAGGGCCCGGTTCGATCCCTCGCCGACGTGGCGCTGGCCGCGATCGAACGCGATGCCGGCCCGATCGCGGGGCGGGACCTCCTGATCGTCGGCGCCGGCCGGATGGGCGGCCTGGCCGTGCGAGTCGCGCTCGCGGCTGGCGCCCGCGTCGCCGTCACGAGCCGATCCGCGGAGCGCGCCGCCTCCCTCGCGGCCGGCACCGGCGCCCGAGCCGAGGCCTTCGATCCTGCCGGCAAGATCGCCGGCTACGCCGGGATCATCGTCGCCCTCGGCGGACCGTGGCCGATCGCGACGGCCACCCTGGACGCGCTTCGCGCGACCCGACCGGTCATCGTCGACCTCTCGGTGCCGGCCGCGGTTCCCGGGGCCCTGGTCGCGATCCTGGACGCGCGTCTCATCACCGCCGATGCCCTCGCCCGGACCCATCCCGGCACGCTCGCCGACGACGGTCCGACGGCCCGGATCGACGCGCTCATCGACCACTCGACGTCGGAGTACCTCGCCTGGCTCGGCGGCCGGGACGGCCGGGCTGCTGCCGACGCGCTCGTGCAGCACGCCGATCGCGAACGGGAAGCCGAGCTCGCGGAGCTCTGGCGGCGGCTTCCCGATCTCGAGCCCGAGGCACGGGAGGCGATCGAGGGAATGACCCGCCATCTCGCCGGTCGGCTCCTTCGCGAGCCCCTGGCGCGCCTGGGCCGCGACGCCGACGGACGCGACGGCCGCGCGATTCGGGACCTGTTCGCCCTGTGAGCGGGGCGGAGATCGCGGTCGGCTCCCGCGGCAGCGCGCTGGCCTTGGCGCAGGCGCGGCTCGTCGACGAAGCGCTCCGACAGCAGGGT
>DATAQF010000018.1:0-2552 GCA_036264795.1 Candidatus Limnocylindrales bacterium
TGCCGGGCCGCTCGGAGTAGGCCGCGGCGAAGACCTGGTCGTAGCGGACGGTATCGAGAAGCTCGAGGGTCGAGCGGAACTGGCCGTCCGTCTCGCCGCAGAACCCGACGATGACGTCCGTCGAGATCGCGATCCCGGGGACCGCCTCGCGGATCCGGGCCAGCCGCTCGAGATAGTGCTCGATCGTGTACTGGCGTCCCATCCGGCGGAGCACGACGTCGTCACCCGACTGGACCGGGAGGTGGAGATGCTGGCAGATCGATGGCGCCTCGGCCATCGCCGCGATCAGGCGATCGCTCAGGTCCCAGGGGTGCGAGGTGACGAACCGGAGACGCGGGATCGCGGGTGCGCCATCCGCCGTGCGGATCCCGTCGATCGCGCGGATGAGGGATGCGAGGTCCGGGCGGCCGTGAAGGTCGAGCCGGCGGCCGGCCCAGCGCTCCGTGTCGACGGCCGCGAAGCGCGGCTCCGGCGGCAGATCGTGGCCGTACGAGTTGACGTTCTGGCCAAGCAGCGTGACCTCTCGGTAGCCGGCGGCGGCCAGGCTCCGAGCCTCGTCGAGGATCTCGTCGAACGGGCGGCTGCGCTCGGGTCCGCGGCTGAACGGGACGATGCAGTACGTACAGGTCTTGTCGCAGCCGTAGACGATCGGCAGCCAGGCGCTGATCGCCGATTCGCGGGCGACGGCGGCGCCCCGCACCGCGGCTGCTCGTGTGCCGGGCAGATGGTCCGCTGCGCCCACCGTCGCCCGACCGACGACGGTCGTAAGCCCGGTCGATCCCGAGGCCGGGGCGAGGCCGACGGCGCCCTGCGCCGACGCCAGGCCGAGCCGGTCGACGAGCTCCGGCTCCTCGTCGGGTCGGAGGAACAGGTCCACTGCCGGAAAGCGCTTCCGCAGGCCGGCGCGATCCGGTTCGCGCACCGCACAGCCCGTCATGACGACCCGCATGCCCGGGTTCGCGGCCTTGAGCCGGGCAAGATGCCCCTGCCGACCGATCACCTTCTGCTCGGCTGCCTCCCGGATGGCGCAGGTGTTGATGACGACGAGATCGGCCACCTCCATCGACGGCGCCTCCGCGCAGCCCGCGGCCAGGAGACGGCCGGCCATCTCCTCGGAATCGCTCCGGTTCATCTGGCAACCGAGCGTCCAGACGTGGAATGCCGGCAGTGCCGCCGTCTCGGGCCGGTACTCGGCCACCCGGGGATCGTCCGCCTCGGCCGGCCGGGCGGGCGCTGAGGGACCCGGCGCCACGAGGTCGAGCACGGGCAGGGCGCGCAGCGAGGTTCGGGTGAGCGTCATCGCCTCGGCATGGTATCCGGCGAGTCGTCCTCCGGCGAACGAGGCTAGGCCGTCCGTGCCGCCGCGATCGCCGCGCGCAGCAGATCGGCGACCAATGCAGGAACGTGAAGCGCCGCGTGGGCCTCGGCGTAGGACGTCGTGTCGCCGTGGTAGTCCGAGCCGCCGGTCGCGATCAGGCCGAGCTCGACCGCGACGGCACCGACCGCTTCGACCGTCTCGGGCGCGAACGAGATGTAGTAGACCTCGAGCCCGGCGAGCCCGATGTCCCTGAGCTCGCGCAGCAGGGACACCTGCTCGGGCGCCTCCGAGAAGTGCGCGAGGACCGGCAGGCCCCCGGCGCTGCGGATCGCCTCGATCGCTTCCGCTGGTCCCATCCCCTCTCGCTGGACATAGGCCGGTCCGCCGAACCCGATCAGGCGCCGGAACGCGTCCTCGACGCTCGTCGCGTAGCCGGCGGCGATCAGGGCGCGGCCGATCGTCGGGCGGCCGAGGGCATCGTCCCGGCTCAGGTCGACATGCGCGATCTGAGCGTCGATCCCGAGACCGATCTCGCGGAGGCGGTCGACCGTCCGCTCGAACCGGAGCCGTCGGGCGGCTCGTTGCGTGGCGAGCGTGGCCTCGAAGGCATCGTCGTTCGGGTTCATGCCGAACCCCAGGATGTGGAGCTCGCCCTCGGCGAGTGGAATCCCCTTCGACAGGGCGTTGATCTCGACGCCGGGGATGAGGTCGATCGTTGCCGGCACCGCCCGGTCGGCGACGAGCTCGCGATAGGCGCCAAGGGTGTCGTGATCGGTGATCGCGAGGGTCCGGATCCCGACCGACGCCGCGGCGGCGATCAGCTCCGCCGGCTGGAGCACGCCGTCGGATCGGAGCGTGTGGGTGTGGAGATCGACCACCGACTCCCCTCCCCCGACCGGGGGGGCCAGGGCGGGACCCGCGTGTCGGCCGCGCCGAGCCATCTAACCTTCGACGAGTCGCGCGATCCGCTCGATGGCGAGCGCGCGGCCGGTGGCGGGATCGATGTCGATCTGCGCGGCGTTGAAGATGACCGGCCCGTCACCGACCTCGAAGCGGGTCGGGAGGGCGTTGATGAACCGCGGCAGGACCGTTCGCGGATCGAAGCCGATCACGCTCCAGATCGGACCGGTCATCCCGAGGTCGGTCTGGTACGCGGTGCCGCCCGGGAGGATTCGCTCGTCGCCCGTGACGACGTGCGTGTGGGTCCCGACGACGGCGCTGACCCGACCATCGA
>DATAQF010000022.1:0-3703 GCA_036264795.1 Candidatus Limnocylindrales bacterium
CGAAGGCCTCGGGCGATGGGCCGCTCCGCGACAGAGGATCCACGTCGCCGGACCTCCTCCAGGCCGGCGACGCGAGGCTCAGAGGATCAGCAGATCAGAGGTAGAGCAGCGGGTTGACCCGCGTGCCGCTCTCCCAGATCATCCCCCGCCAGACCTCGAAGTGGAGGTGTGGCCCGGAAGCATTACCGGTCATCCCGACCCGCCCGACCTGCTGGCCGCGCGACACGCTCTCGCCCCGTCCGACCGACACCGACATCATGTGGTTGTACGTCGTGTACAGGTTGGAACCGTGCGAGATCCAGACCTGGTAGCCGCCGCCGTTGTTCTTCCAGCCGGCGAAGATCACGGTCCCCGCTCCTGCCGCCATGACCCGCGTCCCGGGGTCCGCGGCGATGTCGATCGCGTAGTGACCGTAGTGGAAGTACTGGCTGATGTAGCCACCGGCCACCGGCCACGCGAACTTGCCTCCGCTGTAGGCCGCCGGCGGCCGCGACGTGACGTGGCTGCCGCTGCTGCTGCTCCCACTGCTCGCCGGATGGCTCGTCGTGCGGCTCACCGGGCGTGGCCTGGGGGTGGCGATCCCGGTGGAGCGGGCACCCGGCACGGTCAGCGTCTGGCCGACGACGAGGTTCGGGTCCGCGAGATTGTTCGCGTCGACGATGTCGATCGGGTCCACGCCATACCGGGCGGCGAGCGATTCGAGCGTGTCGGAGGCGGTGACGGTGACGACGACGCCGTTGACCGGCGGGATCACGAGCGCCTGGCCGATGTGCAGTGCGTCCTTCGCCGTCAGGTTGTTGGCCCACCAGACGGTCATCATCGAGACGCCGAAGTGGCGCGCGATGCCGGTCAGCGTGTCGCCGGATTTGACGCGGTATGTCCGCAGGAGCTGCTTGCCGTCGGCCACCGTGGTATCGACGGCGAACGGCTTGACGAGCGTCCCGTCGTTCCGGAATGGGCCGTCGATCGTGACCGTGCTATCGACGGGCAGATCCGCGGCGGCCGCCCGTCCGAGCGTGCTGTCGAGCGTCCCGCCGCCGGCAGTCGCCGGGCTCGACGCGCCGGGCTGACGGTCGTCGATGCCGCCCTGCGGCAGTCCCTGGACCCCGGAGACGGCGCCCCCGACGGCGATCCGTGGATCGCGCCCGGGTCCATTCGTCCCGCCGGTCGGTCCGCTCGCGGCATCCGTGGTGAGGTTGCTCAGAAGCAGCGCCACGGCAACGAGGCCGACGGCCGTCGCGGATACGAGGCGCTCGCCCGAGAGGGTCGGCCGGCCGGCCGACCGACTGGCGCCGATCGTGCGCGCGAGGGAGATGCTTTGGCGCTGGATGTTGGCGGCGGCCGAGGATCGGCGGCCGGGGCCGGGCCGCAGGCGAGTCATCACGCGCTGCATTCCGACCGTCGCGTTCAGCAATACGGTCTCCTGGAGGAGCGGACGGTCGGCGCAGGGGCTCGGGGCGCTAGGGATGGGACCGTCCGACGGGTCGCGATATCGAGCTGGGGGTCTCTCCGCGGCCGCGCCCGCATCACAACGGGCTTACGACATCGCGGTCACCGTAACAGATGCGAGACACGCGACGCAAACAGGCCGTCACACTCGTTCCGCCTCGCGCGTCGCGAGCAGCTTTGGTGCGCGAGCGCGCCACCGGAAACGTAACACCGGCCGAACGCCGGCGGCGATCAGCCCTCGAGGCTCTTCGTCAGCGACCCGAGGAACTGCACGTTCGTCTCGGTCTTCGAGAGCCGGTTGAGCAGGAGCTCGATGCCCTCGTTCGTGCCCACTGCCGACAGCATCCGGCGCATCGTCCAGACCATCTTCAGCACGGGCTCCTCGAGGAGCAGCTCCTCGCGGCGAGTGCCGGATCGCTGGACGTCGATCGCGGGGAAGATCCGCTTCTCGGCGAGCTTCCGGTCGAGGATGAGCTCGCTGTTGCCGGTGCCCTTGAACTCCTCATAGATCACGTCGTCCATCCGCGAACCGGTGTCGACGAGGCACGTCGCGATGACCGTCAGCGACCCGCCTTCCTCGATGTTCCGGGCGGCGCCGAAGAACCGCTTCGGAGGATAAAGGGCGATCGGATCGATGCCGCCTGACAGCGTCCGGCCGGACGGCGGCAGGGCCAGGTTGTAGGCGCGGGCGAGACGGGTGATCGAGTCCATGAGGATCACGACATCACGGCCGGTTTCGACCTGGCGCTTGGCGATCTCCAGGGCCATCTCGGCGACGTGGGTGTGGTTCTCGGTCGGCTCGTCGAACGTCGAGCTGATGACCTCGCCCTTGACGCTCCGCCGCATGTCGGTGACTTCCTCGGGACGTTCGCCGATCAGGGCGACCATCAGGAGGATGTCCGGGTAGTTGGCGCTGATGCCGTTGGCGATGTGCTTGAGGAGCATCGTCTTGCCGGCCTTCGGCGGGCTCACGATCAGGGCGCGCTGGCCCTTGCCGAGCGGGTTGACGATGTTGATCAGCCGCTGGCTGAGGTTCTTCGGGTCGCTTTCGAGGTTGATCAGCTCGTCGGGGTGGACCGGCGTCAGATCGCCGAAGACGGGTCGTCGCCGGGCGGTTTCGAAATCGACGCCGTTGACGGCATCGACCCGGAGCATGCCCCAGTACTTCTCGGCCTCGCGCGGTGCACGAACCGCGCCGCTGACGCGGTCACCAATCCGGAGGCCGAACCGGCGCACCTGGCTCGAGCTGACGTAGACATCCTCGGGACTCGGCAGGAGGCCGTGTCGACGGAGGAAGCCGAAGCCCTCGTCGACGACGTCGAGGATGCCGGTCGCGTAGGCGTGGCCGGCGCGCTCGGTCTGGCGCTCGAGGATCCGCTCGACGAGGTCGTCCTTGCGCTCCTGCGTCCCGGTCTCGAGCTCCAGGTCGCGGCTGACCGCGCGAAGCTCGTTGACGCTCATCTCGCGGAGATCGGAGACGTCGAGATCGTTCCGCTCGCGCGCGGCCTCGAGCTCCTGCTGCTCCTCGTACTCCGTGACGGGCGCGCCGCGCGACGCGATCTGGCCGCGACGGCGCGGCCGTCGGTTACGGGATTGCTGGTTGGGACCGAGTTGGGGCATGGGCTGGGAGTTCCCTCAGGGAGGCGAGATAGGGCCGCGTCCGGGCTGGGGTTCGCGCGGAATCGCTCCGCTGCGCAGGCCGGTCTGGGATGCATTGAGCATACGCCCGAAGCCCGGACCCGTCAACGAGAATTCTCGACCGCCGCGAGATGCAACTCCGTATCCTCGCTGGGTGCGCGGCAACGATGCGCCGGGACGCGGCGAGCTCGATCGCCACCCTGCGAGACCGACTCAAACTGTCCGAAAGGTGGATCGATGCCCGACCGCGAGCTCCTGACCAGCGTCGTCGGCTCGCATGCCCACCCGGGGTGGTTCGTCTCCGGACTCGCCGCCGCCGAGCGAGGCGAGTTCGGGCCGGTCGATCTCGAGGAGATGCTCGACGACGCCGTCGACCTCGCGATCCGCGACCAGGAGACAGCCGGGATCGACGTGATCACGGACGGCGAGATGCGACGGGCGGGGTTCTTCACCGCCGAGTTCTATCGCCACCTGACCGGGGTCCGTGCCCTGGAACCGGACCGCCGCCTCGGCGCGGGCGCTCACGACCAGCAGCATCGCTTCGAGGTGCTGGAGCCGATCGCCGCGCCTGACGGGCTCGGTGTCGTCGCGGAGTTCGTCTCGGCTCGCAGCCGGA
>DATAQF010000029.1:0-1707 GCA_036264795.1 Candidatus Limnocylindrales bacterium
GCCGCTGAGGCCGGGACCGCGCAGGAACAGCCGCTGGAACAGCAGGAACAGGCCGATCGGGATCGCGCTCGAGATCGTCAGGGCGGCGATGAACACGCCCAGGTCGGTCGTCGGCTCGAGGGTCGGCAGCCGGACGGACAGCGGCTGGAGGCTCGGGTTCCGGAGGACGAGGAGCGGCCAGAGGTAGTCCTTCCACGTCGCGATCACGGCGAAGACCGACACGACGCCGATGATCGGGCGGGACATCGGCAGGACGATCTGCCAGAAGAGCTGAAACGGACCGGCGCCGTCGACGCGGGCGGCCTCGAAGATCTCGCGCGGCAGGTTGTCGAAGAAGCGCTTGATCACGATGACGTTGAAGGCGCTTGCGCCTGCCGGCAGCCAGACCGCCCAGAACGTGTCGATCAGTCGCAGGTGCGCAATCGGCACGTCCACGACCGTGAGGTAGAGCGGCACGAGGAGGACGATCGAGGGCACGAAGAGCGTGGCCAGGACGAGCCCGGTCAGGAGGCGGTGGAACCGTGGCCGCAGGACCGATAGGGCGTATCCGGCGGTCGTCGCGACGACGATCTGGGCGATCCACGACCCGATCGCGATCCAGACGGTGTTCAGGAGGTAGCGGTCGATGTGGGTCCGCGTCCACGCCGTCGCGAACTGGCCAAGGTCGATTCCGTTCGGCCAGAGCGCCATCGGAGCGCGGAGGGTGTCCTGGGTCGGGGTGACCGACGACTTCGCCATCCAGAGCAGCGGCCCGAGCCCGACGACGAGCAGGAAGAGAAGCGTCGCGACCTGGATCAGTCGAAGCGTCAGGCGGACGGCCGGCCGGCGCCAGTCCGCCGGCGAGACGATCCCGCGGTCTTCCTCGGTCCGCCGGCGCGAGGGGCGTCGGCGTCGCGCGAGCGCCGTCACGAGGACGTGCTCCACGACCGCGTGATCCAGAAATAGGCGGCGGTGAACAGGCCGAGGAATGCCGCGAGCATGACGCTGAGGGCGGCCGCCATTCCGTACTCTCCGCCGAGGCTGTTCTGGAAGGCGTAGCGGTAGATCAGGAGGAGGACCGTCGTCGTCGAGTTGGCGGGCCCGCCGCCGGTGAAGAGGAACGGCTCGGTGAAGATCTGGGCGGTGGCGATCAGCTGGAGGATGAGCGTCACGAACAGGACCCCGCGCAGCTGCGGCAGGGTGACGTTCCGGATCTTCTGCCAGATCGAGGCGCCGTCAACCTCCGCCGCGTCGTACAGCTCGGGCGGCACGCTCAGCAGCGCGGCCAGATAGATGATGACGGTGCCGCCGGCCGCCGCCCATGTCGCCTCGATCACGATCGAAGGCATCGCACTTGCCGCGTTCTGCAGCCACGGCAGCGGGCCCAGCCCGACCCAGCCGAGGATCGTGTTGAAAACGCCGGTCGGGCCGGCATCGAAGAAGAACCGCCACAACAGGACCGATACGACGGGCGGCACGACGACCGGCAGGTAGGCGAGGGCGCTGAGCAGACCCTTGCCGCGGCGCGTCTCGCTCATGATCACGGCGAGCACGATCGGGAGCGGGAAGCCGAGGACGAGGGCGAGCAACGCGAAGTAGGCGGGGTTCCTGATCGCGATCAGGAAGACCGGGTCGGCGAGGACCCGAGCGAAGTTCTCGAGCCCGACGAAGGTCGGGATCGAGACGAGATTCGTCTCCTGGAGGCTCATCACGAGGGCGCGCACGATC
>DATAQF010000075.1:0-5591 GCA_036264795.1 Candidatus Limnocylindrales bacterium
ACTCGCGGACCATCCGCTTCCTCGAGACGGCCTCCCAGACCGACATCCGTGGCTCGTCGTTCACGATCCGATCTCGCTGAGCGCGCCACCGGCTCTCGCCGGCTTGCCCGGATTCGGGCCATTTGAGGAGCGGTTGTCCCGGTGGGGGAGGCCTGGCTCGAGGACGTCGGGGGCGTCGGGGCCGGCGGGGCCGGCGGGCGGCCGCGGAAGCGGCCTGGCCATCCGGGCGAGGGAACGAAACCCGCCGGGTTCGCTCTCGACGACCGTGGGCGGGCGAACGCTGTCGGGCAGTCGATGCGCATCGACGGCCGCCGCCCGGTCCGCGGCCTCCTCAGGCGAGAGCGGTCCTCCGAGGGCGCCTGCGAGGAACGCCGCGACGGCTCGTCGGTACTCAGGGAATTCGTACAGCCACGAGTGATGGCCGCCGTGGACCGCCAGTGTCTGCGGCGGGTGACCGGCCGCCGTCGCGGCTCGCGCGAGCCGGCCCAGGTGCCCGAACGGCACGACGGCATCCAGGTCGCCGTGCGCGAGGAGTACCGGCCGGTCGATGGCCCGCAGGGCCGCCGTCGCGGAGATTTCAGCAACGGAGTGGCCCCGCGGCCGCAGATAGACGCGAGTCGTGAGCCACGCGAGCGGATAGGCGATCGGATCGGGGATCGGGAGTCGGGCCAGACGGAACGTCTGGCGCGTGAGGCGCCACGGGTCCGCCGGGGCGGACGTCGCGACGACGGCTGCGATCCTCGGATCCGCGGCGGCGGCCAGGATCGCCCCGATCGCGCCCATCGAATGGCCGGAGATCGCTCCCCGCGTCACCTCCGGGCGGTCATCGAGCGCACGGAACGCGGCGAGGGCATCCGCGCCGAACTCGCCGGCGGTGATCGGCAGGGACTCGATTGCGTTCGTGCCATGACCTCGGACGTCGACCGCGAGGCAGTGGAACCCGGCTGCGTGGAGGAAGGCGACCATCGGCAGGAGCCGATCGCGTGCCGATTCCCAGCCGTGAACGAGCGCGACTCCGGGGCCCGGCGCACCGTCGTTCGCCGCCACGAACCAGCCCGGCAGGGTCAGGTGCCCGGACGGGACGTCCACGCTCTCGAATGGGAGGCCGATGTCGGCGGGCGTGAATTGAGGCGGCCGCGGGATCGGATACCCGGCCCGAACCCGGTATGCGACGGCGAACCGGTAGGCAAGGGCGAGCGGGGCGGCGGCGATTGCGGCGGCAACACCCGCCCGGCGGAGTCTCGGCACAGGACTATGGGACGGCGGCGGGCCGGACCTGTCAAGGCCGGGCCAGCCCGTACACTCGCACCATGCCAGCTCGCGATCCGCATGCCGTCCTCGGCGTCGAGCCGGGCGTCAGCGCGACCCAGATCAAGGCCGCCTGGCGTCGGCTCGCGCGGCAGCACCATCCCGACCTGACCGGCGACGACCCCGAGGCGTCGCGGGTCGCGACCCGCCAGATGGCGGAGATCAACGATGCGTATGCCGCGCTGACCCGGCCCGGGCGCGTCGGCCGTCGCTGGGCCGAGGATCCCGGTGCCGCGGCCGCCCGGGAGGCTCGCGAGACCGGGACGGCCGGCTTCAGGCGGGGCGGGCCTCCGCGACCGAAGCCGACTCGGCCGGTGACGGCCCGGGTCGATACGACGGAGACCGTGCGGCCGCGGAACCAGTCGATCCGGTCGTCGGGCGGGGGACGGGCGGGCACGACGCTCAGCGGCCATCCACCCCTGCGCATCCCGGTCGAGCAACGCGAGCCGCCGCGGGCGAGCACCCCGACCGGACCCCTCGCGCGATGCCGGATCCGCAACTTCCGCCGGCCGGTCAGCCCGCCGCTCGCCGACGCCCTGGACCGCGAGCTCGAGTTCGGCAAGTTCCATGGCCACACGCTCGGCCAGGTGGCGGCGTTCGAGCCGTCCTATATCGACTGGCTGGCGACGACGATCACCCGGGACCCGGAGCTGGTCGCCGCCGCGCGCGTCGTTCGCGACGATCTCGACCTTCGCGGCATCGTCCGCCACGAGCGTCCACCGGCGAGCGCATCGCGAGGCGGCCGGACCGCCTGACGCCCGCCCGCGGCCCGCCCTGGATTCCGCAGGTCGCGACCCGGACATGACGATCGCCCCCCGGATGACCCGGGAGGCGATCGGTGAGGCGGCGATGATCCGGAGCGATGATTCATGCCGTCCCGCGCCCCGAGCCCGCTGGCCGAATTGATCCTGTTATTCGGCTCGTGACCAGGTCCGGGATCCGCGGCGCTCGAACCGTCATCGAGTGAACCGAAGGCCTTCCCTGGTCCGTGACCGACGCCCCAGGTGTCCCCCGGGTGTATCGCGTTACGGCTGGGTGCAAGGTACGCGCCGAGCTCTCCGCACCTCAATGACCGACTCGTCCCGAACTTGCCGAGCGATGGTTGGGCGCGCCGACGCACCATTCCAGGACGCCCGTACCAGGTGCGAGAAGGCACCGGTTCGGGCTCCGGGACGACGCGGCGGTCACAGGACGTCGTGTCGGCCGGTCTCCATCGGGCGGTCCAGGCGGAACGGATTGCCGCTCGCCGCATCCGGCCGGAGGCCCCATTCCGGGCCCGTCGCGGACCCCGTGATCGCATCGAGCAGGAGTCGGCTGCCGCCCGCCGATCCCATCACGCCATGACCGCTCCAACCTCCGTTCAGCCACAGGCCCTCGACCGGTGTGGCGGACACGAACGGCCGATGGTCGGGCGTGTACTCGTACTGTCCGGCGTGGAGAACCCAGCCGCCGCCGCGTTCCCAGATCGTTCTCCAGAACGGGGCCACGTGAGCGACGGCGTCCGGCGATGCGGGATCGAGGAGGCGGAACGCGAAGTCGGCCGAGGTCGGCACGCTCCATGCCGGCTCGTCGGATGGGGTGCCAGGCTCGGTGAGCAGCACGAAGGCTCCGCCGAGGGCGGGCCGCCAGTGGGCGCCGGTCTCCTCGTCGATCGTCATCGGTGCGTCGGCCGGGACCTCGGGCGCGTCCGCCACGATCACCTTCTGACGACGCGTCGGCGCGATCGGGACGTCGATGCCGGCAAGCCCTGCGGTTCGGCCGAGAAACGGGCCGGTCGCAAGGACGACGATCGGCGCCGCGACGGCTCCGTCGTGGGTCTCGACCGCCACGATCCGGGCCCCGACGCTCCGAAGCCCGGTCACCCGCTGACCGAGCACGAACGTCGCCTCGGACGAGCCGGTCGGCCGCTCGACACCCGGTCCACCCGATGCGGCCAAGGCGTAGCCCCAGGCCAGTCGGACCTGATCGATGAATCCGTCGCCCGCCCGGAAACGGGCGCCGCGAACCGCGTCCGCGATGTACGGGAAGCGGCGCCGGACCTCGTCGCCGTCGAGCAACTCGACGTCGTCCAGCCCGAAGCCCCGCTGCCGCTCGACCAGCTCCGCCTGCCGCTCCACCGTGAGGTCGTCGCGGGCACAGAACAGGTAGCCCTGGCGGCGCAGGCCGATGTCATAGCCGGGCAGTCCGGCGCGCTCGGCGAAGTCCTCGTACAGCTCGACGCCTTCTCGAACGAGAGCGAGCTCCTCTGCGTTGTCGAACTGGAGCCGGTACGCGCCGGTCGCGGCGGCCGTCGTGAGCGTCGCGGGGCGCGGTCGCGCATCGAGAACGACCGTCCTGAATCCGGCTCGCGCGGCGCGAAAGGCCGTCGCACAGCCGACGACCCCGGCCCCGACGACGACGAGGTCGGCAGTCGGCGGCGGGACGTCGCTCACCCGGAGGCGGAGCTGGCCGGCAGGGTCCACGGTCATCGAGCCGTATCATCGCCGTATGCCCCAGGTCCCGACACCGCGCGCCCGCATGCGCCGAACCCGCCGCTTCGTCCTGCTGCTCCTTCTGCCCCTGGTCATCGCGCTGCTCGTCGGCGCGTGCAGCGGCGCGGCCTTCGACCCGACGGGTCCCTGCACGGCCGACGGCGCGATGCCCGGCGCCTACCCCGACCTCGAGGGGACGGTCCCGAAGACCTTCCGCGGCGCCGCTCCGAGCTCGCTCGACTCCGGTCGGACGTGCACGGCCGGGGGGCTCTCCACGCTGGCGGGCCACGGTGTCGACGAGGTCCGGTTTGCGGGCGGCACGTGGAAGACGGGGACCGACAGCGGCGTCAGCCTGGCCGTGTTCTCGACGGCGAGGGGCCCGGCACTCGACCCCGCATGGCTGGCGGAGTTCTACCAGACGGGTGCGGCGTCCGGAAAGAACGTGTCCTCCGTTGACGCGACGGACTACGCGATCGGCGGCGGCGTCACCGCTCGCCGCATCGACGTGCTCAACGGCGAGTCATTCCAGACGATCGTGGTCTGGTCACGCGGTGGTCACGTTCTCGTCGCGCTCGCCGGCGATTTCGTGCGCGAGATCCAGACACGCGAGGCGCACGACAAGGTTGTCCGTGAAGCCGTGGATGCCTGGCTGGCCGCCGCGCCGACTTCCTGAGCAGGCGCCGCTCGGTCGACCCGGCAGGCCAGGGTCGCAACGGGATCGAGATGCGGAACGGGGAACTGCTCCTCCCCAGCCCGGGCCTCAGCGGCAGAATGGGCGACATGCTCCGAACCGCAGCCCGCTTCCTTCTCCTGCGCTTTCTGCCGCGCCGCATCCTCCCGATCGTCACCGTTGCGGAGGCGATCCTGCTGATCAGGAAGGTTCGCCGCAGGAAGACCGTAGCCGTCAACGATCCGGTCGATTCGCGCACCGCAGCGCCGCGCCGCCGATCTTCACGCGGCACGCGCGCCTGATCTGCGGCCTCGTCGCGCCACCCGGCGCTCCCGACATTCCGGCGGGACGGCGGTCGAGTGCTAGAGTCCCGGTCATGACCTGGTCCGCGCGCAAACGCGCGTGGGAGGCCCGTCGTCTCGCTGCCGCACTCGACCGGGCACCCGAACGCAAGCCCCGGTTCAGCACGATCAGCGACACCGCGATCGAGCGGCTGTCCGGGCCGTGGTCGTGGCAGCCCGGACCGGATGGCGAGCCTGCGGGCGGCGGCGGCCCGACCGCGGTCGACCACCATGGCGACCGTCTCCGTCCCGAGCCGGGCCGCTGGGATGACTTCGACCCGATGCGCGATGTCGGCCTGCCGGGCGAGCCGCCGTTCACCCGTGGAATCCACCCGACCGGATATCGGAGCCGACTCTGGACGATGCGGATGTTCGCGGGTTTCGGTGCCGCGGAGGATACGAACGCCCGCTTCCGGTCCCTCCTCGGCGCCGGCCAGACGGGTCTGTCGATCGCCTACGACATGCCGACGCTGTACGGCTACGACACCGACGATCCCGAGGCCGAGGGCGAGTTCGGGACGTGCGGCGTCGCCGTCTCGTCGCTGGCCGACATGGAGGTCCTGCTCGGCGGCCTCCCGCTCGATCGCGTCTCGACGTCGATGACGATCAACTCGCCGGCCGCCCCGATCTGGGCGATGTACATCGTCGCGGCGGAGAAGGCCGGAGTGCCCAGGGCGGCTCTCGAGGGCACGACCCAGAACGACATCCTCAAGGAGTTCGTCGCTCAGAAGGAGTTCCTGTTCCCGCCCGAGCCGTCGATGCGGCTCGTGACGGACACGATCGAGTTCGGCACCCGCGAGC
>DATAQF010000091.1:0-1750 GCA_036264795.1 Candidatus Limnocylindrales bacterium
CAGAGACTAGGCCCCTGCGAGGCTCATGTCCATCATCAGATTGAGGCTTCGGCGCGTCTCGGCACCGATCATTTGACGGCCGACGAGGACCTCAGCGCGCGGCCACTTGACTGGCAGACGGCTCGGCCGCCGCGACGGAACGGGGAGGCTCGATCCGGCCGGCCATCGCATCGAGCCGTTCGAGGAATGGAGCCGCACCCAGGCCGACCAGGGTCGCTCGGGCGGTCTCGGCAGCCGCGCGGACCTCGGGCTCGGCTGGGTCGAGGCTGGCCACCATGTCGATCGCGCAGAGGGCCTGGTCCCACTGAAGACCGAGCGCCTGCCACGCTCGCAGGGCTTCGCGGTACAGGTTCAGCGACTCGGCGGGTCGGCCTTCGATCGCCGCCAGGCCCGCCCGAGCCGTGACGATGTCCGCGCTGAGCGCGGCGCCGTGGTCGGAGGAGCCCTCGGACATCTTGAGGAGGGCATGCCGAATGCCGTCGCCGTCGTTGCCCCACAGTGCGGCGCGGATCGCGATCGGCCAGGCCATCGGGCCGAAATACGGGGTGGTGTCGACCGCCGCTCGGGCCGCCGCGATCGCGTCGTCGAGGCGGCCTGCCGCAAGGGCTGCCCAGGCGCTGGCGGACTGCCGGTAGGAGTCGTATTGGGGATCGCTGAGCCCGGCGGTCCGCGAACCGATGGACGCGATCCGCGTCGTCGGATCGATTCCGCGGAGCGCCTCCAGGATCGCCTCGTCCGCCACCAGCTCCGTTCGCGCGGCGTCCGGAATCTCCGCGGTGGACCATTCCTCGAGGAGCTTGATCGCCCAGTCCCAATCACCGACCCGGATGGCGCAGGACACGCCGTTCCCGACCATCAGAAGGCTCAGGGTCCGGGATCCGACGCGCTCGGCGAGCTGCTGTCCGGCTCGCGCCGCCTCGAGGCCGGCTCGCGGATCATCCCATTGGGCGAGGAAGGTCTGGAGCGTGAGGGACCGCGTCTGGGCTTCGAGCAGGCCGTGCGCCTGGGCGAGGCCACCCGAGCCACGGACCAGGATCATGCCTTCGCGCGCGCGGTTGAGCCTGACGAGCGCCGATCCACGAACATGGAGGCTCCGGACGATCACGTCGATGACATCGAGCCGCTCGGCGACGACGGCCGCTCGCTCGGCCCACTCGATCGCCTGAGTCGGCGGATCCGCGGTGGCGTAAGCGCGCGCCATGGCGACCATCAGTTGCGCCCCGGCTTCGGTCTCGGCCAGGTCCGAGAGCTCAGCCCAGGCTCGCTCGAGGATCACGACGGCATCGTCGGGGCGGCCGCTGTCGGCGTACATCATCGCCAGGTCGGCCGTGGCGCCGGCTTCGCGACTGCGGTCGCGGCTCGCACGATGGAGCTCGACCGCTCGGGTCATCAGCTCGATCGCATGATCGACATGCAGGGCGATCGACGCGGCACGGGCGGCCCGCTCATGGAGATCGGCGAGGTCGCCGGGCTCGGTGGTGACCGTGATCGCCTGGCGATAGAACGCCAGCGCCTGATCGTGGGCGCCGAGGGCCGCCGCCCGTTCGGCGGCACCCCGCAGGGCCAGCCGCGCCTGGCCGGCCAGCGCCTGCGCCTCAGCCTCCTCCGACGCGTTGTCGTGGGCCGCGACATAGTGTCCGGCGAGCGCACCCGCCAGCTCGTCGGACCCGAGTGCCTCGAAGAATCGCGCCGCCGCGAGATGCCGGACCTTGCGATCCTGACGGGCGAGCGTGTGGTAGGCGACCTCGCG
>DATAQF010000120.1:0-10745 GCA_036264795.1 Candidatus Limnocylindrales bacterium
GACATCGCCGGTCAGGCGTTCGATCTGGGCCGCATGCCAGCCCGCCTCTCGAATGACGGCCTCGAGCTCGCGTGCCGTCGCACGCTCCGCCTCCTCGGCGCGCCTCCGCTCGGCAACCGCCCGGGCCTCGTCGGCGGTCGCGATCTCGAATGCCGAGCGGGTCTCGGTCGCGATGCCCTCGGCCGCCAGCATCGCTGCCGCGGCAGCGTCCGCCTCGTCGGACAGCCTCGCCACGTCGGAGCGCAGCCGTTCCGCCTCTGCCCGGCGTTCGAGCGGCGCGTCGCCGTGCCCGAGCCGAACCGTCGCCCCGGTCACGACCGCCGAACCGTCGCGAACCACGAGCGCCCAGCCCGCCGGCAGGGTCGGCTGGAGGGCGAGGGCAGTCGGCAGGTCCGCGACGACCGCCATCCGGGCGAGGAGCTTCGTGACCGCGCCGGTCGGGTCACGCCGGATCGCGTCCGCGAGCGACGATCCGCCGGCCGCGGCGAGATGCTCCGCGAATCGGCGCACGGCGGCGTCGACCGGCACGGTCCCGTCGAGGCGCTCACGAACGACGAGCACTCCCCGCTCCGTCGCCAGCTCCCCGGCAACGGACTGGTCGACGAGGTAGGCCCGCCCGAGCTCATCGAGCGCGGCTTCGACCGCGGCTCGGAGACCCGCGTCGACGACCAGCTCCTCATCGAGCCGCCGGCCTCCGCGGCGCTTCGCAGCCCGGGCGATCCCCCGCTCGGCTTCCTCGCGGAGACGACGATCGAGCGTTTCGAGGCGGGCCTGCTGGGCGGCCAACGCGGCCGCCGCGCCGGCCGATCGCTCCACCGCCGCACGGCGCCTGGCATCCGCCTCGATCGCGGCCGTTCGCGTGCGCTCGCGTTGGTCGCTCGCCTCCGTGGTCGCGGCGATTGCCGCCTCGAGCGCCTCGTGGGCGGCTGCCTGTCGGGCTTCGAGATCCGCCCGGCGCCCGGCAAGCTCGGTCGCGGACGCGTGCTCGGCGTCGAGTCGTCGGGCGGCGTCGGCGAGCCGCCGTCGCGCGGTCTCCGAATCCGCCTGGCGAGCGGCCTCGGCACGGCGGATCGCGGCCGCCTCTTCGCCTCGTGCTCGCGTCGCTGCCCGGAGCGACGCGAGCTCCCCGCTCGCCTCCGCGGCAAGGCGCTCGGCCTCGGCGACGGCCGCGTCGAGCTCGTGATCCCGCGGCTGGATCGGCAGCGACAGCGAGCGCCGCTGGACCGCGAGCGATGCCTCTGCCGTCTCGCGCTCCGCCTGGAGCCGCGTTCGATCGCGAGCGATCGCCTCGAGATCGCCGGCCAGGCGCGCGTCGCGCAGCCGCAGCTCCGTGACGGCGCCGCGCGCGTGTTCGTGCGCCGCCAGGCGCTCGCGCTCGGTGGCCACGCGCGCCGACAGCTCGGCAGCGATCGCGGCCGCCGCTTCCTCCGCCGATTGGAGATCGCGCATCGCTCGGTCGGCCTCGCCGCGCTCCCGCTCGACACGGGCTGCGGCCGCCGACGCCGTGGTGGCGGCCTCGTGCCAGCGGACGTGAGCGACGGCGATCAGCGCGTCGGCGAGCTCCTCGCCCGCGGTGAGGCGGGTCGCCTGCTGCTCCGCCTGGGCGGCGAGACGGCGGGCCTGCGGCCGGAGCTCGGCCAGGATGTCCTCGACCCGCGCGAGGTTCGTCTCGGACTCGACGAGCTGGTCCTCGGCCTTCCGCCGACGACGCTCGTGCCGGCGAACGCCGGCCACCTCCTCGAACAGCGGCCGCCGCTCCTCCGGCCGCAGCGCGAGGGCCTGGTCGACCATCCCCTGGCCGATGAACAGAAAGGCGTTGTCCGCGAGATGGGCGCCGTCGAGGAGGTCGACGAGGTCCCGCAACCGGATCCTCTGCTTGTTCAGGAGATAGTCGTTCTCACCGCTTCGGTAGAGGCGCCGGCCGAGCTCGAGGACGCTGAAGTCGACGGGAAGCAGCCCGTCGCCGTTGTCGAGGACGAGCGTGACATCGGCCATGCCGAGCGCGGAGCGTTTCTCGGAGCCGGCGAAGATCACGTCCTCGGACTTGCGGCTGCGGAGGGCCCGACCCTGCTCGCCCAGTGACCAGCGGAGCGCGTCGGCGAGGTTGCTCTTGCCCGAGCCGTTCGGGCCGACGACGGCGCTGATCCCCGGTCCGAACTCGACGATCGTCCGCTCGGCGAACGACTTGAAACCCTGGAGGCGGAGGGCGAGCAGACGTGCCGGCGCGCTCATCCGCTCCATTGTGACCGCTGCTGGCGCGGGGCAGCGATCTCCGGCGTCGCCGGCTCGGGTGTGGCGCTCGTCTGGTCGGCCGTCTCGCGACGGAGGGCATCGAGGGCATGGACCGCCGCGGCCGTCTCGGCGACGCGACGAGAGGAACCCTCGCCCGCCCCGAGGACTCGGCCGTCCACGAGGACCTCGACCCGGAAGAGCTTGTCGTGATCCGGACCGGTCGCATCCACGACCCGGTAATCGGGCCGGGAGCCGCTTTGCCGCTGGGTGAACTCCTGGAGGCGGCTCTTCGGGCTCTTCAGGGAGGCGCCCGCCGGATCCATGGCGATCTCCGGTCCCGCCAGGTCGACGAGCCAATCGCGCGTCGGCTCCCAGCCGATCTCCAGGTACAGGGCGCCGGCCAACGCCTCGAACGCCGACGCGAGCAGGGACGGCCGGCGCCGGCCGCCGCGCTGGGCTTCGCCTTCGCCGAGGAACAGTGACGATCCGAGGTCGATCCGGTGGGCCAGCCGAGCCAGTCCGACCGTCGACACGATGGCCGCCCGTCGTGCGCTCAGCAGCCCTTCGTCATCGTCCGGATAGGCCGCGAACAGCGCGCCGGAGATCGCGAGGTTGACGACCGAATCGCCCAGGAACTCGAGGCGTTCGTTGTGGCCCGGCGCGTCGTCCGGATGCTCGTGCAGCCAGCTGCTGTGGACGAGCGCCTGGCCGATGATGTCGCCACTGCCGATCCCGAGGCCGAGTCGTTCGGCCAGCGCTGCCGCGGGACGCACGGCTCCTGATTCGGCTGGTCGCGGCGTTGGGTGAGGCGCTAGGTGGATCGCTCGTCGATGTAATCGACCGCGTCCTGCACGGTCCGGATCTTCTCGGCGTCCTCGTCGGAGATCTCGGTGCCGAACTCCTCCTCGAGGCTCATGATGAGCTCAACGAGGTCGAGCGAGTCTGCGTTCAGATCGTCGACGAAGGAAGCCTCGGGCTTGACCTCGTCCTCCTCGACGCCAAGCTGCTCGACGACGATCTTCTTCAGCCGCTCGTAGGTGGTGGACACTGAGACTCCCTCCTCGGAGTGTTGGGTGTCGACCACTCAACGGCCGACCGACCGGACGATCTTCCCGAGCACGCCATTCATCAGGCGTCGCATCGGGTCTCCACTGTAGATCCGGGCCAGCTCGACCCATTCGGCGATCGCCACCCGGGCCGGCGTCGGCGAGTGTAGCACCTCACCGATGGCGCAACGGAGCAGCGCGCGGTCCATCCGGGCGAGCTGTCCGACGGGGTATTGGGGAGCCACCTGGACGATCTGGGCGTCGATCGTGTCGCGATGTTCGACGACCGCCAGGACGAGGGCTCGGGCGAGCTCGGCCGCTCGCTCGTCGCCCTCGGTCTCGGTCAGGTGGCGTTCGAGGATCGCTTCCGCCGTCCGCTGCCCGAACTCGGCCTCGAAGATGGCCGCGAGCGCGAGACGCCGGCCCGACCTGAGGGCCCGAACCCGATCGGACGAGGAACGGGCGCTCGAGCTCGATCTCGCCTCGCCCTCCGAGCCCGACGCCGAACGTCCGTCCGAGCGGGATCGGGAGCCGCGCCCGGCCTCAGGCTCCGACGCCATCGACGGTCACGACGACCGACTCCAGGCGCAGCTCGAGCAACCGCTCGACCGCGCCGCCGACGGCGATCCGAACCTGCTTCGCGAGCGGCACCAGCGGTTGGCCTGCGCGGGCGACGATCCACACACGGATCCGCACTCCGTCGTCCGAGAGCTGGGTCACAACCGGCGAGCCGGCCAGCATCGTCCGCCAGGCGGGGCCGCCGCGCGAGACGCGCGCGACACCGGGGATCGCGAGGGCCGCGAGGCGAACCATCTCCTCGATGACGCCGCGGCCGACCGTCAGCTCCGGCCCGCTCACGAGACGGACTCGACCGTCGTCGGGTCGTCTGAGGTGGCCGGAGTCGCATCCTCGGCGGGTCCCGCGCCGGGGCTGCCGGTGACGACAGGCCTCGGCCGGAGCGCCTCCGCGATCAGCTCCGGGACACGGGCACGAGCCATGTCGGCGGCGACGGCGACGCCGTACCCGATCATCCGCCGCCGCGCCCGGCCGTGGGTGATGATCACGTTGCCCTTGACCCCGAGCAGGGGCGATCCACCGACCCGCTCCCAGTCGAACGTCTCGCGGATGCGGGCGATCCCGGGCCGGAGGAGCAGGTATGCCAGGCGACCCCGCAGCGAGGCCCGGAACTCGGTCCGGAACAGGTCGAAGATGTAGGTCGACAGGCCCTCGAAGAACTTGATCACGACGTTGCCGAGCACCGCGTCGCAGACGACGACGTCTGCCAGGTGCTTCGTCAGGTCCTTGCCCTCGACGTTGCCGATGAAGTCGAGGTCGGTGGCGTCGAGGAGCTCGGTCGCCTGCTGGATCCGCACGTCGCCCTTGCCCTTCTCCTCGCCGATCGACAGCAGCGCGACCCGCGGCGACGTCACGCCGAGGACCCGCTGGCTGAAGATCGCGCCCATTCGTGCGTACTGGGCGAGGTTCTCGGGGCTCGAGTCCGGATTGGCGCCGATGTCGATCAGGACGAGCGTCCCGCCCTCGGCGATCAGCTGGACCGCGAGACCGGGGCGATCCACGCCGGGGACGCGGCCGAGGCGGAGCACCGCGGCCGCCATCCCGGCCCCGGTGTGGCCGGCGGTCACGAGCGCGTCCGCTTCACCGCTCTTGACGAGGTCGGTGCCGACGAGGATCGTCGAGTCCTTCTTGTCGCGAAGGGCGCGGGCCGGATGCTCGTCCATGCCGACGACCTCGGAGGCGTGGCGGATCGAGACGTTGCCAGGGAGATCGCCCGCGATTCGTCGGAGGGTCGCCTCGTCGCCGACGAGCAGGACGCGGTCCTCGGGGTGGCTCCGGGCGTGATCGAGGGCGCCCGGCACCACCTCGGTCGGGCCGTGATCGCCGCCCATTGCGTCGACCGCGATCGTGACCCCGCGGCTGCCGTCCACCACGACTGCCGGGGGCGGGCCGGTCGGGTCGAGCGCGGCGCTCACGTCAGGAGGCGTTGTCGGTCGCGGTCTGCTTCAGCTCGATCGCCTGCCGGCCGTTGTACCAGCCGCAGTTCGGGCAGACGTGATGGGGCAGCTTCGGCTCGTGGCAGTGATCGCACTCCTCGAGCTTCGGCACGCTCAGTGCCAGGTGGGCGCGCCGCTCGCCCTGCCGGGCGTGCGAGACGCGTCGCTTGGGAACACCCACGGTCCGTGGTCTCCTTCGATGTCAGCTGGTCGGGCGGCCGAGACGTGGGACGCGCCGAGATGCCCCGCGTGGCAGGGCCGGTGGCCGAGTGTAGCGGATGGCGGCTGTCCCTGCGACTCCCCGCCAGGACTCGGTCGGCGCCGCGCGGTCCGCTCAATCCGGCATGAACGCCCGAAGGCCCTCGAGACGTGGATCGATGTCGTCATCGGGATGGTCGTGATCGCCCTCGTCGAGCGGCAACCCGCAGATCACGCACAGGCCCGGACAATCCTCGCGGTCGAGCGGAGCGATGGGCTCGGCGAGGAAGATCGCCTCCCGGACGGCTCGCTCGAGGTCCAGCTCGTGATGATCGGTCAACCGGAGGATGTCCTCGTCGTCGCCCTCGGCCGGATGGACCGGCTGACCCGTGTGGAAGTCGATCGACGGAAGCGCCTCCTCGTGGATCTCGACCTCGATCGGCACCTCGATCTCGCGCAGGCAGCGCACGCATTCGAGGGCGAGGCTCGTCGAGAAGTCCGCGTCGACGACCAGGCCCCGATTCGTGGCCGCGAGATGGACCCGGCCGTCGATCGGCGTCGCGAGCCGGAGCTCATCGGCCAGGTCGATGGTGACCCCCTCGACCGCGTAGTCCCGGATCGCGCCGGCGCCCTCGGCAAGGAGTCCGCCGACGTTCCAGAGGAGCGGCTGGGCAGCCGAAGGTGCCGGTTCCCTCGGAGCCCCCCCGGTCATCGCCGGACGGGCTGGGTTGCGCCCTCGTCGTCCTCGACGCCGTCGTACTCGACCTCGTCGTAGCCGTCACCCGCGGCGCCGTCCTCGTCCCCGGTTCGGAGGTCCGTTCGGCGCGAGTCGAGGAGGTCGATCCCCTTCTTGATGCTCTGCAGCGTCTTGACGACATCGCCCTCGAGACCGACGAGAACGTTGACCGCGTACTCGTCGGCGCCGCGCCTGACCTCCTCGGCGTCGGCCTGGGCCTCACCGACGATCCGCCGGCTCTCCGCGTCGGCCTGCTGAGTGAGCCCCCGCTCATCGATCAGAAAGGCGGCCTGCTCCTGGGCCTTCGCGACGATCCGCTCGGCTTCCTCCTGCGCCTTCTCGATGATCCGCTCGCCCTCGGAGTTGATCCGCTTGGCGGCTCGAACCTCTTCCGGCACGGCGACGCGCAGCTCGTCGATGAGGCCGAGCGCGGCCTGCTGGTCGACGACGACGTTATTCGTCAGGGGCAGGTGCTTGCCGTTCGCGATGATCGCCTCGAGCCGCTCGACGAGGAAGATGATGTCGATCGGAATGCCCTCCGTGGTCGGTCGCTCGGGGCCGGTGGCGGCGATTATCGCACGCCCCACACCGGCCGAGCCGCTTCGGCCGGTACCGACCGGTCTCCTCCTGCGGTGCCGTCGACCGCTCGGTTCTCGCCCGGGCCGGCATGGAGCCCTCCCAGCAATCCCGTCAGCGCTGGCTGGCGCCCCACCTCCGGAGCGCCGCGACGGCTGCCGGCGGGATCATCTCCGACACGTCGCCGCCGAACGATGCGATCTCCTTGACCAGGGACGACGAGACGTAGCCGTGCTCGACGGCGGTCACGAAGAAGACCGTGTCCACGTCGGGGGCCAGACGACGGTTGTTGTGGGCCAGCTGCATCTCGGTCTCGAAGTCGCTGATCGTGCGCAGGCCCCGCACGATGAGGCCGGCCCCGATCCGGTGACAGAAGTCGACGGTCAGGCCGTCGAAGGTGTCGACGACGACGCGATCCGCGGCGGCGCCGGATCCGTCCAGGGCGTCGCGGATCACCGCGACCCGCTCGTCGGCCGACAGCAGCGGCTGCTTCCGGGGGTTCGCGAGGACCGCCACCACGACCCGCTCGAATACCCGGCTCGCGCGGCCGATGACGTCGAGATGCCCGTTCGTGATCGGGTCGAACGAGCCCGGGTAGACCGCGATCGTCATCCGTCCTCCTGGCGTCGGTAGAAGGTGAGCGCCGTCTCGCCGAACCGTCGCTCCCGCTCGACCGCCAGCATACCGATCCGCTCCGGCGGCCGGTCGCGCCAGAAATGCTTCGCGACGACGCGCGCGGTCGGGCTGAGCGGAGCGCCCGGCTCGCCGAGCATCGACAGGACGCGCTCGAGGAGCTCGGGCTCGGCATACGGCGGGTCGACGAGGACGAGGTCGAACGCGGCGTCGACGCTCGGCTCTGTCAGCCAACGAACGACATCCCAGCGAATGACGGCCACGGTGGGGCCCGCCAGTCCGGTCGAGCGGAGGTTCGCGTCGATGACCGCGACGGCCTCCTGGTCCTTCTCGACGAAGACCGCGGAGGCGGCGCCGCGGGACAGGGCTTCGATGCCACCGGCGCCGCTGCCGGCGAACAGGTCCAGCACGTCGGCGTCCGGCAGGTCCGGCTCGAGGATCGCGAACAGCGTCTGCTTCACGCGATCGGCAAGCGGCCGCGTTCCGGGTCCGGGCGCTCGCAGCCGGACCCCCTTGGCAGAGCCCGAGATCACCCGACCCGCATCAGCCACGCGACGTTCCTAGCTCGAGGGTTCCGCTCGCCCGGGCCCCAGGTGGGTCTCGGACATCCGGAGCGCGACGACGACGCCCGAGCCAGCCGTCAGGGCGGCCACGGCGGCAATGGCTGCCGGCATGCCCGCGCGATCGGCGACGACGCCGACGACGATCGCCCCGGCCGCGAACCCGAGGTCGCGCCACATCCGATAGACGCCGAGGGCCGAGCCGCGCCACGCCGGTTCCGCCACATCGGCCACGGCCGCGAGCAGCGTCGGGTAGACCATCGCCGTCCCGACCCCGAGCGCGATCGCGGCCAGGAGCCAGGGCCCGAAGCCCGTCGCCGCGACGATCGCGGCGATCGCGATCGCCTGGACGAGGAGCCCGGCCACGATGAGGCGCTTGCGGCCGATTCGGTCGGACCAGGCGCCGGTCGCCAGCTGGGCGGCGCCCCAGGTGAGCGGGTACGCCGCGGAGAGCGCGCCGATCTCGGGAAGGCTCAGGCCGGCGGCGGCGTAGTAGAGCGGCAGCAGTCCCCACGCCATTCCGTCGTTGAGGTTGTTCACGAGCCCGGCCTGGCTGGCCGCCGACATCGACCGGTCTCGGAAGCTCGTCCGGATCAGGATCCTCCGCCACGAGGGCCGTCCGGGCGTTCGAGCGAGCGGCTGCTCGAGAGCGACATGGCCCCGGGTTTCCCGGACGGTGACAAGCGACAGAACCAGGCCGGCGACCGCGACCACGAGCCCGAGGAGGAACGGGGCGGGGCGGAGGCCCGCTCGATCGGCGAGGAACGCCGTCACGAGAGCCGTGACCGCCACGGCGCCATATCCGGCCGCCTCGTTGAGGCCGAGGGCGAAGCCACGCCGGCCGGGGCCGACGAGGTCGACCTTCATCATCACGGTCACGGACCAGGTCAGTCCCTGGTTGATCCCCAGCAGGACGTTCGCCGCAACGACCCATTCCCACGATGGTGCCCAGATCAGGATGAGCGGCACGGGCACGCCCGCGAGCCAGCCGGCGACGAGCACGGGTCGCCGGCCGTACCGGTCGGCAAGGATCCCCGCGGCCAGGTTCGTCATCGCCTTCGTGACGCCGAACGCGACGAGGAAGGTCAGGACCGAGGTGGCACCGGCGAGCCCGAACACGGTCGTCGCCATGAGCGGCAGGACGGTCCGCTCCTGCCCGACCATCGCCCCGACCAAGGCGCCGACCCCGACGAGCAGCGCGAACTGGCCGGCGTTCGCGCGAAGGCCGAGGGAAATGGGCCTCCGAGCCGCCATCTCAGGCACCGCTTGCCGGGTCGCCTGCCCAGACACGCTCGAGCCAGCCCCGTTCGAGCTCGTGGGCGAGGGCCGAGTGCGGGCCGCGCAGTCGGCCGCCGTCGTCGAGCAGGCGCTCGGCATGATCGCGAGCGTGGCGGGCGAGGGCGACGTGCTCACGATCCTGGAGCGACGCGACCCGCAGACGGGGCAGCCCCGACTGGGCCAGCCCGAGGACATCTCCCTCGCGGCGCAGCTCGAAATCGCGCTCGGCGAGCTCGAAGCCGTCGCGGATCTCCGTCACCGCCTTCAGCCGGGCCTGCGCCGTCTCGTCGGTCGTGTCGGAAACGAGGACGCAGAAGCTCTCGGCCGTGCCGCGGCCGACCCGTCCGCGAAGCTGGTGGAGCTGGGCGAGCCCGAACCGGTCGGCGCCCTCGATGACCATCATCGTCGCCTCGGGCACGTCGACGCCGACCTCCACGACCGTCGTCCCGACCAGCACGTCGAGCTGGCCGTCGCGGAAGCGGCCCATCTCGGCGTCGCGATCGGCGGCCTTCATCCGGCCGTGGACCATCCCAACGCGAAGCGGCGCGAGGAGCTCGCGAAGACGGACCGATTCCGCCTCGGCGGCCGGGGCGGAGGAATCGAAGACCGTGGGACCGGCGGCATCCTCGGCGGTCGGGTCGGCCTCGTCGATGAGGGGGACGACGACGAAGGTGCGGTACCCGGCCGCCGCCTCGGCGCGGACCCGCTCCCAGACCGAGCCGAGCGCGTCCGGATGGCGAATGCCGGTGCGGATCGGGATCCGGCCCTCCGGCGGCGTCCGGAGGTCCGACACATCGAGGTCCGCGTACAGCACCTGGCCGAGCGTCCGCGGGATCGGGGTCGCGGTCATCAGCAGGACGTGCGGCGCGTGACCGCCGGCCTTCGCCTCGAGCTGCCCGCGCTGCTCGACGCCGAACCGGTGCTGCTCGTCGATCACGACGACGCCCAGGGCGGCGAACCGAACGCGCTCCTGGATGAGCGCATGCGTCCCGACGACGACCGGCGCCATGCCCGAGGCGATCAGCTCGAGGGTGTTGCGGCTCGCGGCCGCGGTCAGCGAGCCGGTGAGGAGCTCGACGGGCACGCCCACGTCCTCGAGCAGGGAGGCGAGAGTCGCGTGGTGCTGCCGGGCAAGGAGGTCCGTCGGCGCCAGCAGCGCGCCCTGGAGCCCGGCCCGCGCGGCCGCCGCCAGGGCATAGGCCGCGACCGCGGTCTTTCCGGATCCCACGTCGCCCTGGAGCAGGCGAAGCATCGGCGTGGGTCGGGCGAGATCCTCGCGGATCGCGCCGATCGAGGTTGCCTGGTCGGCGGTCAGCTCGATCCCCCGGTCGAGCTTCCGCGAGATCGAGGCGGTGAGCGTCCCGCGCAGCTCCCCGTCGAGTGGATCCGGAACGGCGATCGGCCGCGCCGCGTCGCGACCGCGCTGCCGTCGCCGCCCGACCATGCCGAGCTGCAGGGCAAGCAGCTCGTCGAA
>DATAQF010000134.1:0-4226 GCA_036264795.1 Candidatus Limnocylindrales bacterium
ACTCGCGGCCTCGATCCGACGGGGGCCTGGTGGACGCGTCCGACCTGATCACGCCGGAGCTCGTCGGCGATCGCCCCCAGGATCGACGTCGAAGCCGCCGAAGCCGCATCTTCCTCGCCGTTCTGGCGGCCGCGGTCGTCGCGCTGTCGATCGGTCCGGCCCGGCTCGCAGGCCCGCATCCGCCGAGCGTCTCGGCCGCGGCCGACATCGTCCGCATCCTGATGGGCCCCGCCGACAACCTGGACCCGGCGGCGCAGGGTGACATCGGGAGCGCGGCGATCTCCGCCCAGCTGTTCGAGAGTCTCACCGCGATCGACGCCGGTCTCGAGACGCGCCCGGCGCTCGCGTCGTCCTGGGAGTTCCGCGACGGCGGCGCGACGGTCGTCTTCCACATCCGTTCCGGGCTCGCGTTCAGCGACGGCTCGCCGTTGACCGCCGCCGACGTGGTCCGGAGCTGGTTCCGGATCATCGATCCCGCCCATCCCTCGCCACTCGTGACGCTCATGGGCGACGTCGCAGGCGCCGTTGCCTATGCGCGAGGGGAATCGAAGGACAAGGCCTCGGTCGGCCTCGCGGTCGAGGGCTCGGACGTCGTCGTTCATCTGAACCGACCCGCGACCGACTTCCCGACGATCGTCTCGGGACCGACCTTTGCCGTCGTTCCACCCGGGATCGACGCGGGGCCACAGGCGCTCGGAGCCGGCTCGTCCTTCGTCGGCAGCGGCGGCTACGTCGTCACCGCCGCCACGCCGCAGAAGACGACGCTGAAGGCCAACGATCACTACTGGGCCGGTCGGCCGGCGATCGGGACCGTCGAGCTGGTCCACGACCTCGGCGGGCGGAGCTCGGTGACCGCCTTCGAGGCGGGTGACGTCGACCTGACGGCCGTGTCCGCGTTCGACGCGACGTGGCTTGCCTACGACGACGCGCTCGGGCCGCTGCTGCGGCGGTCGAACGGTCTCTCGCTCCAGTACTACGGCTTCGACACGTCGCGGCCGCCGTTCAACGACGTCCGGGTCCGGCAGGCCTTTGCCCGGGCCGTCGACTGGCGCCGCCTGATCGCCCTGAGCGCGGCCGGAACGGCGATCCCCGCGACGAGCATGGTCCCGCCCGGCATCCCGGGCCGGAGTGACGCCGACTTTCTGCCGAAGCTCGACCCGGCGGCGGCCCGGGCGCTGCTCTCGCAGGCCGGCTTTCCGGGCGGGAAGGGGTTTCCGGTCACAACGCTGCTCGGCGGTGGGGCCGAGGACCGGGCGTTCGCCGCCGAGATCAAGCGCGAGCTCGGCATCACCGTCTCGATCGAGATCCAGGGTGCGGGATTCTTCGACCGCCTGACCACCGACCCGCCGCAGATCTTCTCGATGGGCTGGGTGGCCGACTATCCAGGCCCGAACGACTTCCTGGGGATCCTTCTCGGCAGTCGATCCTCGAACAACTACGGACGATGGTCTTCGCCGGCGTTCGACAAGGCGGTCGCGGACGGCCTCGCCGCGCCGGATCCGAGGGTCGCCCGCGCGGCCTTCGATACGGCGGAAGGGATCGTCCGCGACGAGGCGCCGACGATTCCGCTGACCTACGACGTGAGCTGGTCGCTGGCGCGGGACGGCCTGCTCGGCGCCTACGACAACGGCCTCGGGATCATCAGGATGGCGGGTCTGGCGTGGAAATGACGAGGCTCCACGGGGCCCGCCTCCGCCGTTCGGCCGTCGCGCTCGCCGTCCTCGTCGCGCTCGCCGCCTGGCTCGTCGGTGCGAGCGCCGTCGCCGCGGCCGATCCCGTCACGTTCGGTCCGCCGAGCGCCACCTCGACGTTCGGGAAGAGCGTCGTCTTCAAGCAGCCGGTCACGATCAGCGGCACCCCGTCGCGCGTCGAGATCCTCATCTCGACCCCGGGCTCGATCGGTCCCGAGGTCGTCCCGCTCCCGACCGCGACCGCCGGTGGCGGTTCCACGCTCGAATACACGCTCGATCTGTCCGATGGTCATGTCGTTCCGAACACGACCTTCACGGCCCGCTGGCGTGTCGTCGATTCCGCCGCGAAGCCGTGGCTCGGGCCGGTCGTCAAGCACACGTACGTCGACGATCGCTACGCCTGGAAAACGCTCGAGGGACGGGTCGTCCGCGTCCACTGGTACAACGGCAGCCAGGCATTCGGTGCGAAGGCGCTGAAGATCGGCGACGACGCGGTGGCCGCGACCGCCAGTCTCCTCGGCGTCAATGAGGCCGACCCGATCGACTTCTTCATCTATTCCGATCAGAAGGCGTTCTACGACGCGCTCGGACCGGGGACACGGGAGAACGTCGGCGGACAGGCCCATCCGGACATCCGGACGCTGTTCGCCTTGATCGCCCCGAACGAGATCGACGCCGGCTGGATCGAGAGCGTCGTGCCCCACGAGCTCACGCACGTCGTGTTCGCGACCGCGATCGACAACCCGTATCACGAGCCCCCGCACTGGCTGAACGAGGGTCTCGCGGTCTACCTCTCCGACGGTTACGACGCGGCCTGGAAGGCGATGGTCGTGAACGCCGTCCGCGGCAACTCGATCATCCCCCTCGACGGGCTCGCGGGTGCGTTCCCGACGACCGCCGACCGGTTCTCGCTCGCGTATGGGGAGAGCGTCTCCGCCGTCGATCGGATGGTTCGGGTCAATGGCCGCGACGCCCTCGTGAAGCTGATCCGCTCGTATCACGCCGGCGTCTCGGACGACGAGGCCTTCAAGGCGGCGCTCGGACGGGATGTCGCGGGGTTCGAGGCGGACTGGCTTGCCGAGCTCGGCGCGAAGCCACCCGTCCGACGCGGGCCGCAACCGCCTCCCGCGGGGCCGCTGCCCGCGGGTTGGAGCGGACCTCGACCGAACGCCTCGTTCGAGGTCGTTGGCTCGACGGCCCCGGCCGCTCCCGGGTCGGCGACGCCGCTCGGGTCGGGCGGAGCCTCCACGGCTTCGGTTGTCACCGCGGTTGCGATCGGGGCGGCCGTCATTGCGATCCTGCTCGTCGCATTCGTCTGGCGGCGCTCGCGCCGCAGGTCCGTCGCGCGGAGTGCAATCGCTCCGCCGTCGGGGGATTCGCCGGCGTTGCGAGGCTCGGCCCCGCCCGCGTGGACGGACTCCGGCTGGACGCTGCCACGGGACGACGAGACCGGCGACGCGCTCGGCCGAACGGGCCTCGCCGATCCCCCGGGCGATCGACCGGCCTGGAGGCCGCCCGGACGCATCGACCCGCCGGCGACCGAATGAGCTTCGTCGCCTCGCGGATCCGGGCGATCCCGTCGTGGCAGATCACCCTGGGGCTGGCGCTCCTTGCCCTCGGCTTCCTGATCGCGGCTCAGCTGGCGGCGGAGGGCCCGCGGATCCGGTACACGACCCAGGAGCGATCGCCGCTCGTGGAGACGACGCTCGGGCTGCAGGCGCAGCAGGAGGATCTCAAGGGCCGGATCGTCGCCCTGCGCGCATCGATCCAGCAGATCGAGCAGCAGGACACCGGCGCCGCGGCGACGATCAAGAGTCTCAACGCCCAGCTCGAGCAGGCACGGACCGCGGCCGGGCTGATCCCGCTCACCGGCACGGGCGTCGTCCTGAAGCTCGAGGATTCGACCCAGCCCGTCCCACCCGACGGCAACGCCGCCGACTACCTCGTCACCGCGGCCGACCTGCGAACGGTCGTCGCGGACCTTTGGCGCGCGGGAGCCGAGGCGATCGCCGTGAACGAGGAGCGGTTGACGACATCGTCGGCGGTCATCGACATCGGCGGCTCGGTCCTCGTCAACGCCGCATACCTGGCCGCGCCATTCCAGATCTCGGCGATCGGCCCGACCGACCTCTTCCAGCGCCTCTCGGGGTCGCCCGGATTCCAGGACTTCGTCCGGACCCGGCGCGGCTCATTCGGGATCGGGATCTCCTGGGCGGTCCCGGATCACGTCGACGTGCCGGCGTTCGCCGGCTCGGTGAACCTCCGCGAGTCGCGGGCCGTGCCCAGCCCGTCCTCCGCCGGACCGTCGGGGGCCGTCCCATCGGGCGCGCCGGCGTCGGGATCCGCGCCGTCGGGAGCCGCGCCGTGAGGCCGGCCCTCAGCGACCTCCGGAGCCAGCTGACCGTTGCGGGCGTCGCCTTCCTGCTCGGGCTGCTCGTCGTCGTCCAGCTCCGGTCGCAGACCGGGGGATCCGCCCTGGAGGCCCTCTCCACCCAGAACCTGACGACGCTGGTCGCGAACGTCAACAGCCAGAAC
>DATAQF010000192.1:0-5365 GCA_036264795.1 Candidatus Limnocylindrales bacterium
GGCCGACTGAGGCTGAGGAGCCTGAGGCGGACCGGTCGATTCCCGTACGATATCCGGGCCATGACCGACTCACCGCCCCTTGATCGCGGCCGTCCCGACGCGCCTGCCGACCTCCTCGCCACGCCCTACCGGACGCACACCTGCGGTGCGCTGCGAGCGTCGGACGCGGGCTCCGTCGCCCGCCTCTCGGGCTGGGTCCATCGCCGCCGCGATCACGGCCAATTGATCTTCCTCGACGTCCGCGATCGGCATGGAATCACGCAGGTCGTCGTCGACAGGACCGAGCAGCCCGAGGCCCACGCAGTCGCCAGCCGCCTGCGGAGCGAATTCGTCGTCACGGTCGAGGGCCAGGTCGCGCCGCGGCTGCCGGGGACCGAGAACCCACGCCTGCCGACCGGCGCCATCGAGCTGCGGGCGAGCGACGTCGGGATCCTGAGCGAGTCGAAGACGCCGCCCTTCTACATCAACGATCCGGACGCAACGATCGACGAGTCGCTGCGGCTCCGCTACCGCTACCTCGACATCCGGCGCGAGGCGATGGCGCGGCGTCTGCTTCTCCGGAGCCGCCTTGTCCAGGCGATCCGCGAGGTCCACCACGCCCATGGCTTCATCGAGGTCGAGACTCCGCACCTAATCAAGTCCACGCCGGAGGGCGCCCGCGACTTCATCGTCCCGTCGCGCCTCCAGCCCGGGACGGTGTACGCGCTGCCGCAGAGCCCGCAGCAGCTCAAGCAGCTCCTCATGGTGGCCGGCGTCGATCGCTATTTCCAGATTGCGCGGTGCTTCCGCGACGAGGATCTCCGCGGCGACCGCCAGCCGGAGTTCACCCAGCTCGACCTCGAGATGAGCTTCGTCGACGAGGACGCGGTCATGCGGTTCGTCGAGCGGATGGCGATCGAGGTCTGCCGAGCGACGACCCCGGACCGCCCCCTGCAGGAGTCGCCGTTTCCGCGCTTCACCTACGACGAGGCGATCGAACGGTTCGGCAGCGACAAGCCGGATCTCCGGTTCGCGATGGAGCTGGTCGACCTCGCGCCGGTCCTCGGGGTGGGGGAGGAGGGCTCCGGGTTCCGCGTGTTCGACGATGCGCTCGAGGCGGGCGGCCGCGTCAAGGCGATCGTCGCGCCCGGGATGGGCAGCGCCACCCGCAAGGAGATCGACGAGCTCACCGAACGCGCGAAGCGGTTCGGTGCGAAGGGTCTCGCCTGGCTGGCGGTGGACGAGAGCGGCGCCGTTCGATCGCCGATCGCGAAGTTCCTGGGCGACGATCGCGTCGACCGACTGCTCGCTCACGCGGGGGCGCAACCCGGCGACCTCGTCCTCGTCGTCGCCGACGCGGGACCGCTGACTGCCGACGTCCTCGGTCGGCTGCGGGCCGAGCTCGGGCCGCGGCTCGGCCTGGCAGATCCCAACGTCCTCGCCTTTGCCTGGGTCCACCGCTTCCCGATGTACCAGTGGGACGCCGAGCTCGGTCGATGGCACGCGACTCACAACCCGTTCAGCGGCGTCCTTCCCGAGGACGAGGCGCTCCTCGTCACCGCGTCGGGTGATCCGTCGCAGCCTTCACCCGAGGATCCCGCCGGCCGGGCCCGCGCGCTCCAGTACGACATTGTCCTCAACGGCTGGGAGCTGGGCGGCGGGTCGATCCGGATCCACCGCCGCGACCTCCTCGCGCAGAGCTTCGCCCTCCAGGGCCAGACCGAGGAGGGCATGAAAGAGAAGTTCGGGGCCCTGCTCGAGGCCTTCGAATACGGTCCGCCGCCGCACGGCGGGATCGCCCTCGGCATCGATCGCTGGGCGGCTCTCCTGTCGGATCAGACGAACATCCGCGAGGTCATGGCGTTCCCGAAGACGCAGTCGGGCACCGACCTCATGCTCCAGGCGCCGTCGCCGCCCGAGCCGGCCCAGCTCGCCGAGCTCGGCCTGCGGTTCGTCGGCGGATCCGGGCGGGCGACAACCGCGCCGGCCGAGCCGCTCCCGCCGACACCCGAGGCGTGAGCGAGCCCGACGACGAGCTGCCGGGTCCGCTCGCGGCGATTGCCGCGCGTCCCCGTCTCGCGGCGCTGCTGGGGGCGATGTGCATCGCCTTCTCGGGGATCCTGTACCGCTGGGCGGCAGTCTCGCCGTCGACCGGCACGGTGTTCCGGGCGGTCTTCGGGTTGCCGCTGCTCGGGTTCGTCGCGTGGCTCGAATACCGGCGATACGGCCGCCTGCCGACGCGGACCGTTCGTCTCGCCGCGTTCGCCGGCGTGTTCTTCGCGGGCGACCTGCTCTTCTGGCATCACGCGATCGGGGCGGTCGGTGCCGGGCTCGCGACGGTCCTCGGCAATCTCCAGGTCCTCGTCGTCGGCATCGTCGCGTGGCTGGCGTTCGGGGAGCGGCCGAGCCGCCCGACATTCGTCGCCTTGCCGGTGGTCCTCGTCGGCGTCGCCTTGATCTCCGGTGCGATCGGTGGCGGTGCGTACGGCGCGAACCCGGGGCTCGGCGTCCTCCTCGGGTTCGCGACAGCGCTCTGCTATGGCGGCTACCTGCTCGTCATCCGCCGCGGGAGCGGCGACCTGCGCCGGCCCGCGGGTCCGGTCGCGATCGCGACCGTCTCGACGGCGATCATCGCGTCGCTCGTCGGCGCGATCCTCGGCGACCTCGATCCCATGCCTCCATTGGGCAGCCTCGTGTGGCTCGCCCTGCTTGGCCTCACATCGCAGTCGCTGGGCTACCTGTTGATCTCGCTCTCGCTGCCTCGACTTCCGGCGGTCCTCACGTCGATCATCCTGCTCTCGCAGCCGGTGATGACCGTCTGCCTGTCGATCGTGCTCCTGGCCGAGAAGCCATCGCCGGTTCAGCTGCTGGGAGTCGCCCTCGTCATCGGCGGGATCGCGATCGCGACGCTCGCCGGGTCCGGCGGCCGCCTGAGATCGGCACGAAGGGCGCGCGCCGAGGCCTGAGCTCGCGGGCAGCGGCTCCGCGTCAGTCCTCGCCGGCTCCCGCCGGCGCGTAGGGAGCGAGCGCCGGGCCTTCGAGCGGCCCATCGTCGGTGGCGTCGGCCGCCTGCGCGCCCCATTCGTGGACGTGCCCGGCGGGGGGGTCGGCCGGTCCCACGTAGGCCGGAAGGTCCGCCCGGGATGTTCCCACGTCCAGCACGGCGCCCGGATCCCCGAGCTCGAGGATCCGCTGCCTCCGTCCGGCCGCGACGAGATCATCGAGGATCTCGGCAGGCATCCGCTCGGATCCGCCCGACCGCAGGTCGTCGAGCGCGCGCACCGGGACCAGCGCCGGCCAGCCCGGCTCACCGTCCCAGCCCGGGCGGAGCACCGCCTCGCCGTCGGTTCCATGGGTCTCGATGAGCGAGGTGACGGTCTCCGGTCCCACCCACGCCATTCGGGCCGGCCAGAGCAGGACCGCGTCGGTCTCCACGACCTCCGAGCGTGCAACGTCCGCGCCGCGAACGATCTGCTCGGCGGTTCCCGTCTCGACGGGCGGCGGCTCGGCAAGGGTGACCGGCGCACCGGCGAGAGCCGTCGCGACGGCCCCGTCCGGATCGAACGACACCACGACGATCGGGGTCGCGCCGCCGGCCCACGCCGAGTCGGCGATTCGCCGCACCCCGGTCGAGCCGTCCGCATCGGCGAGCGCGGACTCTGGCGTGGGGGCAAGGATCACGGCAGCGACGGTCATGTGCCGCCAGTCTAGGGCGTCCCGTTCTGGCGGGACCGCGTTCCATGCGAGAATGGATGGCCCCGGTTTCTCAGGAGCTCCGCCGACCCGTGCCCGCCGACACCATCCCGAACTCACCCGCGAACGCCACCCGCTCGACCCGAGCGGACCTGCGCAACGTCGCGATCGTCGCCCATGTCGACCACGGCAAGACGACCCTCGTCGACGCGATGCTCCGCCAGACCGGCACGTTCCGGTCGAATCAGGCCGTCGTCGATCGCGTCCTCGACTCCGGCGACCTCGAGCGCGAGAAGGGGATCACGATCCTCGCCAAGCAGACGACCGTCGATCACGCGGGCACGCGGCTCAACATCGTTGACACCCCCGGTCACGCCGACTTCGGCGGCGAGGTCGAGCGCTCGCTGCTCATGGTCGATTCGGTCCTCCTCCTGGTCGATGCCGCCGAGGGCCCGCTGCCTCAGACCCGTTACGTCCTCCAGAAGGCGATGGCCCGCCGCCTGCCGGTCGTCGTCGCGATCAACAAGATCGATCGCTCGGACGCCCGCCCGAGCCAGGTGCTCGATGAGATCTACGAGCTGTTCATGGACCTCGGCGCCGACGAGCACCAGATCGAGTTCCCGGTCGTGTACACGAACGCGAAGCTCGGTACCGCGACGCGCACGCTCGAGGATCCGGGCACGGACCTCGCGCCGCTCCTGGACCTGCTCATCGAGGTCACGCCGCCGCCCTCCTACGTCGAGGGCCACCCGCTCCAGCTCCTCGTCACGAACCTGTCGGCGAACGACTATGTGGGGCGGATGGCCGTCGGGCGCATCTGGAACGGCCGCATCCGGACAGGGCAGCGCATCACCGTGCTCCGCGAGGAGGCCGACGACACCGCCGGCTCGATCGAGCCCGGCCGGATGGTGACGATCAGTGGCACGGTGACCTCGCTCCAGACGGCGCACGGCATCGATCGGGTCGACATCGACGAGGCGGGCCCGGGCGACATCGTGTCCGTCGCCGGGTTGCCCGAGGTGACGATCGGCGACACGCTCACCGACCCCGCCGACCCGCGGCCCCTGCCGCGTCTCGACGTCGACGCCCCCACGCTGTCGATGACCTTCGGCGTCAACACCTCGCCGCTGTCGGGACGCGAGGGCAAATTCGTGACGTCCCGCCAGATCAAGGCCCGTCTCGACAAGGAGACGCTCGGCAACGTCTCGATCGAGGTTCGACCGACCGAGAGCGGCGACACGTTCGAGGTTCGCGGCCGCGGCGAGCTCCAGCTGGCCGTCCTGATCGAGCAGATGCGTCGCGAGGGCTTCGAGCTCACCGCCTCGCGTCCGGAAGTCCTGCTGCGGACCGTCGACGGCGAGGTCCAGGAGCCGTACGAGCGGATCACGATCGACATCCCGCCCGACTACATCGGCCCGGTCCAGGAGGCGCTGGCTGCGCGGAAGGGCCGCCTCGACCAGATGACAACCGACGCCGACGGTCGGGTTCGGATGGAGTTCGTGCTACCGGTCCGCGGCCTGATCGGCTACCGCGGACAGCTGTTGACGGACACCCGTGGAACGGCGCTCCTCCACCAGATCGGTGAGGGTTATGGGCCGTGGGCCGGCGAGGTGACGCACCGGACGAACGGCGTCCTCGTCGCGGACCGCAGCGGTGTCTCAAACGCGTACGGCCTGTTCAACCTCGAGGAGCG
>DATAQF010000074.1:0-1671 GCA_036264795.1 Candidatus Limnocylindrales bacterium
GACCGCGCCGGCCGCGCGGGCCGTGTCGGGCGCGCCGGTCGCGGGGACGCCGGCCCCGGCCCGGCGACGATTGACCCGGCGACCACCGGTCTCGCCCTCGGGCGGCTCGACGCGATGCGTCCGGATCCAGCGGGCGGCGTCCTGGTCGTTGCCCATAAGGACGTCGGCCGCCATCACGGCCTCGCGCACGCCGGCGGCGACCGGGTTCGTGATCGCCGACGTGAGGCCGCTCGCGATCGCCATCGCCAGAAAGGTCCCGTTGATGCCTTCGCGGTTCGGCAGCCCGAAGCTCACGTTGCTCGCGCCGCATGTCGAGTTGACGCCGAGCTCGTCGCGCAGCCGGCCGAGGATCCGCCAGACCTGGCGACCCGCCTGGGGGAGCGCACCGATCGGCATGAGAAGCGGGTCGACCACGACGTCCTCCCGCGGGATGCCGTGGTCCGCCGCTCGCTCGACGATCCGCTTCGCGACGGCGAACCGGACGTCCGGATCCATGCTGATGCCGGTCTCGTCGTTCGAGATGGCAACGACGGCGGCGCCGTATTTCTTGACGAGGGGCAGCACACGCTCGAGGCGTTCGTCCTCGCCGGTGACGCTGTTGACGAGGGCTTTGCCGCGATAGACCGCGAGACCTGCCTCGAGCGCCTCGACGATCGAGCTGTCGATCGATAGCGGGAGGTCGGTCAGCGACTGGACGAGCTGAATCGTCCGGGCGAGGATGGCCGGCTCGTCGGCGAGCGGGATCCCGGCGTTCACGTCGAGCATGTGCGCGCCGGCCTCGACCTGGGCGATCGTGTCGCGCTCGACCCGGCTGAAGTCGCCGGCCTTCATCTCCTCGGCGAGGAGCTTGCGGCCCGTCGGGTTGATCCGCTCGCCAATGATCACGAACGGCCGATCGTCGCCGATCACGACCTCGCGGGTGGCGGAGCCGACGACCGTGCGGGTCACGAACCCTCCCCGGTCGGCGGGCTCGCGGGATGCGACGCGTTCCGGTCGCGAGCAACGGGCGTCTCGTCGTGGGCGGGAGCGAGCGCAGCTCCCCCGGCGACGCCGCCGGACTGGATGAGCTCGGCGAGGCGGTGCTTGTCGTACTCGGTCTCGAGGCGCTCGACCTCGGCGTTCACCTCGGCTTCGAGGTCGTCCCCGCACGCTCGCGCGACCTTCCGCCATTCCTCGATGTAGTCGTTGTAGGCGCGTTTGCCGGCCCGGCTGGCTGCCTTGTCGATCGCCACCTGGAACCGCGGGTGGAGCTGCACCTTGCTGGCCCGACGGCCTTCGCGTGCGAGCACCTGCGCAGGAATATCGCGCCACCAGATCACGGTGAGGCTGGGCATCAGTTGGGCCCTGGGCCGGTGAGCCGCCCGTCGCCGGTGCGAGCTGCCCGTGCGGCGAAGGCGACGATCGGCGCGGCCAGGTTGCGGACGCCGGTCGGACGATGTTCGAACGCCAGGCCCAGCCGCTCGGCGGCGTGACGGGCCAGCGCCAGCAGATCGGGATCATCGGTCTGGGACAGGAGCACGACCCGCGTGTAGTGAGCGAAGTAGGTCGACTGGAGCTCCGGATGGCGGTCGATGCCGAGGCCTCGGATCACGAGCCGCTCGAAGTTGCGGGCGAGGAAGTCGGTCAGCCAGAACGTCCCGGGCTCGGCGTCGGCGAGGGCGGCAAACTCCG
>DATAQF010000276.1:0-8340 GCA_036264795.1 Candidatus Limnocylindrales bacterium
GCGTCATCGAGCGCGAGATCGAAGCCGTCCAGGCGATGGTCGCGGGGTTCGAGGCGGACATGGCGACGTTCTTCGAACGCCTTCTGGCCGAGGAGGATCCGACCCAGTTCGCGACGATGGCCGAGCGTCTGCCCGAGCCGCCGTCGTTCGATGCGATCGTCGTTTCCACCGAGCCTGCGCCGGCCGCCGCAACGACGCTCGACGAGCCGAGCGAGGTCGACGTCGAAGCCGACCGTGCGGACGCCGTGATTCCCGACCAGCCCGAGGCGACCACCGACGATCAGGACGCCGCGACGGCCGAGGCCGAGCCCCAGGCTGATCTCGCGGTCGCAACCGACGAACCCGCGGCGAGTGCTGACTCCGAATCGGTTGCCGGCCACACCGGCAACGGCTTCGTCTCCTCCGAGCTGATCGGCGATCGCTCGATGGGCGAGCTCGGGTCGGTCGAAGGGCTCGAAGGGGAAGACGCCGAGGTCGACCGCGAGGCCGCCTTCGCCGCCATCCAGGCCGCCGCCGAGGCTGCCGCCAGCGCCGAGGTAGCCGCCGATGCCGCAGCCCGCGCCGAGGCCGTCGCGGACGTCGCGATCGAGATCATCGGCTCACACGGCGACGAGGGCGAGGCCGAGAGCGACCCTGACGAAGACCCACGGTTCGCCGCGCTCGGCCTCTCGCCCGACTACGACGCCGCGGAAGCGGAGGCGCTCGCGAGCGCGGATGCGTCCGACGGCGAGGAGATCCCCGAGATCGGCGACGACGCCCTCGCGGCCCGTCTGGCCGGGCTCGTCCCGGACGCCAGTGCCCGGCCGACCAGCAGCGAGAGCGCAGCGACCCAGGTCATCGTCGTCGGCCTGGTGAGCGTCGCCAGCATCGCCAGCTTCAAGCGCCATCTCGGTCGCCTGCCCGGCGTCCAGTCCGTCGGCGTCTCGTCGGGCCCCGAGGGCGAGTTCGTGTTCGCGGTCCACCACAACCCGGACATCGTCCTTCGCGAGGCGATCCCCTCCCTGCCCAGCTTCCAGGCCCGGGTCACCGGCACGTCGGACGGTGTCGTGAACGTCACCGCCCACGACCCGGAGTCCGACTGATCCCTGTCGGGTCCTCCACCCGGCCCCACCACCGCCCCGCAAGACCGCCGAGCGAATCGGCAGAACCGAGGATCAACCACCGTGGCTCGACCGGCGATCGCCATCGCCCTGCCGCCGTCTGAACGATCAGTCGTTGCCGACGAGCTCCGCTCGGCGGGCTTCGAAACGATCGTGATCAGCACGCCCGACGAGCTCGAGGCGCTCCTCGGCTCCCGACGCGACATCGCCGTCGCGATCCTGGACGGCGAGAGCGACCTGAACGAATCGCTCGAGTTCTACAGCCTGCTTCACGAGGGGTCCCGGGACATTCCGGCCCTCATGGTCATGTCGCCGAAGGCGCTCGACAAGATGTGGTCGGCGACCTCGGCCGACGAGTTCTTCACCCGGCCGTACACCGCCGATTCGATCCGTTGGCGCGTCGAGGCGATGTGCATCCGGTCGGTCACCGTCGACGATGGATCGGGTCCGGTGATCCAGGGCGGATCGATGGAGATGGGCGACTGGACGCGGCGCGCGACCGTGGTCGCGATCTTCAACCCGAAGGGCGGCGTGGGCAAGACGACGATCGCCACGAACCTGGCCTCGACGCTCCAGCTCCACAGCCGCCAAAAGGTCCTATTGATCGACGCCGATACCGTGACGGGACACGTCACGACGTCGCTCGGCATCGAGCACGTCCGCACGGTCGCCGACAGCTGGAAGGACCAGGCCGAGGGCGGTGAGACGGAGACATTCGTCGAGCTCGCCGCGGCGCACCCGTCGGGGCTGTCGGTCGTGAGCCTCACGGCGTCGCCCCTGAACACCGAGATCCTCGAGCCTGAGCGCATCGCCGAGGCGATCACGGCGGCTCGACCCTTCTACGACTTCATCGTCGTCGACCTGCACCCCTCCTACAGCGCGCTGAACCAGGCCGTCTTCGCGAAGGCGGACCGGATCCTCGTGCCGGTGACGCCGGATGTGCCCGCCCTGCGGGCTGCCGTCCAGCTGCGAGAGGTTGCCATCGAGCTCGAGCTGCAGGACCGCCTCGCCCTCGTCGTGAACCGGGCGAACAGCGGCGTGTCGGTCGCGGACATGGAGAAGACGGTCGGGATGCCGGCGCTCGCGCTGATCCGGTCCGGTGGGCTGCTCTTCGTCCGCGCAGCGAACGAGGGGCGGACCGTGACCGACATGTATCCGAAGGAGCGCGTGACCGAGGACTTCCGGGCCCTCGCGGATCGCCTCGTCCGGACCCACGCCCCGACGGAGCCCGTCGCGGTCCCGATCAAGGCCGGCTTCCGGTTCTTCGGCCGGGCGAAGGAAGCTGCCCGAGCCTGACGTTCGGCGCGGCGCCCAGGCAGCGGGCCTCGGCGGCTCCGACTAGGAGCGATCCTGCCAGGTCGTGCCACCGAGCGGCGACCCCGGCAGGCGCTGGTGCTTGAGCCCGGTTCGCTTGTCGACCTGTTCGACCCCGCGCAGGTAGAAGCGGTTGACGAGGATCGTCTCGACGTCGCCCCCGATCCGTTCGTCGCCGAGCATCGCGATCGCGTCGGTCACCGGCACGAACATCTCACTCGATCGATCGAGCAGCCGATCCGGGTCCGTGCCGGGATGGAGCTGGACGGTCCCCACGACGCGGAACGGCGGCGCCTCGAGCGCCACGTCGTAGGCCACCTTGTGGACACGCTGGGCCGATCGTTCGGCGTCGTTCAGCTCCGGCAGCGAGCCCTCGCCGGCCAGCACGATGATCAGGTCGTACGGGTCGATGCTGCGCAGTCCGGGCGCATCGACGAGTGGCCCGGACCCGTCCATCGGCCCCCATTGGACGTCGTGGATCGTCACCGACTCCCGGCGATTCAACGCGTCCGAGAGGCGCCCGTCGACGTCCATCCGGCCGACGAGACGCCACTCCTCGGTGATCCCATCGAACGCGATCCCCGATCGGACGCCGCGACTCGACGAGGGGGTGGTGCTCGTCGCAGCGGCACCCGGACTGTGGACGGGCTTCTTTCGGCGGAGGAAGTTCAGCGGCACGCGTGATCCTTCTGCCGGGTCATTCCTCGGCGGCCCCGGAATTGGCCCTGATCGTTTCCACGACGGATGCGTCGGCAAGCGTCGTCGTATCGCCGAGGGCCCGTCCCTGGGCGATGTCCTTGAGGAGCCGGCGCATGATCTTGCCGGAGCGCGTCTTCGGGAGGTCCGGCACGAACATCAGGGTCTTCGGCTTCGCGATCGGGCTGATCTTCGTCGCGACGTGGGCCCGCAGCTCCTCGCCGAGCTCCTTCGTCGGCTCGTTCCCGAGGCGGAGGATCACGAAGGAGATGATCGCCTCACCCGTGACCGCGTCCGGCCCGCCGACGACGGCCGCCTCGGCGACCGCCGGGTGCGAGACGAGGGCGCTCTCGATCTCGGTCGTCGAGAGCCGATGGCCGGAGACGTTCATGACGTCATCGACCCGCCCGAGCAGCCAGAAGTAGCCCTGCTCGTCCCTTTTCGCGCCGTCGCCGGCGAAATACATGCCGGGGAAACGGCTCCAGTACGTCTCCTTGTAGCGCTCGGGGTCGCCGTAGATCCCGCGGAGCATGGCCGGCCAGGGCCGCTTCAGGACGAGGTAGCCTCCCCCACCGAACGGCACGGACTTCCCGGAACCGTCGACGACATCGGCCTCGATGCCCGGGAACGGGAACGTCGCGGAGCCCGGCTTCGTCGTCGTGACGCCGGGTAGCGGCGTGATCATGATCTGGCCGGTCTCCGTCTGCCACCAGGTGTCGACGATCGGCGCCTTCCCGCCTCCGATGTGCTCGTGGTACCAGAGCCACGCCTCGGGGTTGATCGGCTCGCCGACGGAGCCGAGGACGCGGAGCGACGACAGGTCGTGCTTCGCCGGATGGGCATCGCCCTGCTTCATGAACGCCCGGATCGCGGTCGGGGCGCAGTACAGGACGCTGACCTTGTAGTCCTCGACGATCTGCCACCAGCGATCCCAGGCGGGCGTGTCGGGCGTGCCCTCGTACATGACGCCGGTCGTCGCGTTGGCCAGCGGGCCGTAGACGATGTAGCTGTGGCCCGTCACCCAGCCGACGTCCGCGGCGCACCAGTACACGTCGTCGGGCTTGATGTCGAAGATCATCCGGTGGGTGTACGACGTGCCGACGAGGTACCCGGCCGTCGTGTGGATGATCCCCTTGGGCTTCGCGGTGGTGCCCGACGTGTAGAGCAGGTAGAGCATGTGCTCGCTGTCGAGCGGGACCGGCGGGCAGTCCGCCGCCTGGCGATCGACGACGTCATGCCACCAAACGTCCCGGCCCTGCTCCATCGCCGTGCCGCCTTCGACCGCATCGCCGAGGCGGCGGACGACGAGCACGCGCTCGATCGTCGGGGTGCTCGCGATCGCCTCGTCGACGGCGGGCTTCAGCGCCGCCGGCTTGCCCCGCCGCCAGCCGCCATCGGCGGTGATGACCAGCTTCGCCTGGGCGTCATTGATCCGGCCCGAGAGCGCCTCGGCCGAAAACCCGCCGAAGACGACCGTGTGCGGCGCGCCGATGCGGGCGCAGGCGAGCATCGCGATCGGAAGCTCCGGGATCATCGGCATGTAGATCGCGACGCGATCGCCCGTCCCGACCCCAAGCTCCTTCAGGGCGTTGGCGGCCTTCTGGACCTCCTCAAGGAGATCGGCGTAGGTGATCGTCCGGGTGTCGCCCGGCTCGCCGATCCAGTGGTAGGCGACCTTGTCGCCGAGGCCGTTCGCGACATGCCGGTCGATGCAGTTCTCGCTGATGTTCAGCTTCCCGCCCCCGAACCACTTCGCGAACGGGAGGTCCCATTCGAGCGTCGTGTCGAACGGCTCGTTCCAGGTCACGGTGTCGCGGGCGATCCGGGCCCAGAACGTCTCGGGGTCGCGCGCGGCCTCGTCATAGAGATCCGCCTGCGCGTTGGCCCGGTCGGAAAACGCGGGATCCGGCGCGAACGTCCGCTCCTCAAGGAGGAGGTTCTCGATCTCGGGGCGCTGGTCGACGCTCACGTGGGCTTCTCCTGCCGGAATGGGTGAGACTCGGAGCGGGTTGAGATGGGGAGTGTCAGGTGGGTTTCGTTCGGCCATTCTACGCGGGCGCCACGCAGGCAGGTCCGTGCGTGACCGAGCCGGTTCCCCTGCGTGACGGAGTCGGGTCCCCTGGGTGACGGATCCGGGTCCTACTCGTCCGCGAGGTCGTCCTGGGTCGGCGCGGGCTCGAGCGCCGCGGCACCGGGCGTCGAGTCCGGGCTGGCGAGCACCGAGTCGGGATCGGTCACGAAGACGCGCTGTGGGCGGGGCAGCTGGATTCCGTTCTTCGCGAACGTCGCGAGCAGGAGCTTGCGGAACTCGCCGCCGGCGGCCCACTGCTCCGACGCCCGGACCGTGCCGAGAATCTTCAGCGTGATTCCGCGCTCGTCGATGGATTCGACCCGCTCGACGCGGGGCGGCTCGAGGATCCGCCGCTTCCAGACCGGATCGGCCGCCATCTGCTTGCCAAGCTCGTCGACGACCGTGATCGCCTTGTCGATGTCGGTCCCGAATGCGACCGTGACGTTCTGGTTGATCCGAGCCCATGTCCGAGTGCGGTTGCTGGCGACCTTGATCTCGCCGTTCGGGACCGTGTGGACGACGCCGTCGAGGTCGCGGAGTGTCGTTCGGCGGAGGCTGAAATCCTCCACGGCACCGCTGACCCCGGCGATCGAGACCACGTCGCCCTTGCTGTACTGATTCTCCGCGAGGATCAGGGCGCCATTGAGATAGTCGCGAACGAGGCTCTGCGCACCGAACCCGACCGCGATGCCGACGACCCCGAGGCCGGCGATCGCCGGCCCGACGTCGAGATCGAGGGCGCCCAGGATCATGATCCCGGCGATGACGATGACGAAGAACCGGACGACACGGCTGCCCAGCTCGTCGAGCGTGTCCATCCGCTTCTTGACCTCGACGGCCGACAGCTCCTGGGCGGTCCCTTCGGTCGCCTCGCGGTCGAGGAGGGCCTTGATGATTCCGTGGACGAGGAGCGTCGCCAGCCGCACCGCGATCAGCGCCACGACGATGATCACGAGGATCCGCAGGCCGTTGACGCGGAGAACGTCGACGATCGTGCTCAGCGGCGGTTTCGTGAAGTCCATCGGATCCGATGGTAGCGGGCGGGATCACCCGGCGGATCGCCGGCCCGCTTCGGCGGCGGCCACGGTCAGGACGCGGCGGCGACCCCCGTGGGGAGCTCGCTGACCGTGCCGCCGGCCGTCGACGAGGGGGCGGGATCCGGCCCGAGTGTCGTGTGTGACAGCGCCTGGGCGAGGCTCGGCTGCGCCGCCGCGGCCGTCCCGGTCCCACCGAGTCGCACGGAGATCGCAGCCGCGGCCTCGCGGGCCTGGGCGGCGAGCTCCGGGATGCGGCGCGGCGTCAGGCGGAATGCCGGTCCCCAGATGTCGACGGCGGCGATCACGTTGCCCCGCGCGTCATGGACCGGCGCAGCCACCGCATTCAACCCGACCTCGAACTCACCGAGCGCGGTGGCATACCCTCGCCGCCGGACCCGCGCCAGCTCCTCGAGGAGTGGCTCGAGGTCGGTGATCGTCCGTTCCGTGTAGCTCACGAGGCCGCGCCGAACGATCCGCAGGACCTCTCGCTCGGCCACCGCGGACAGGACGACCTTCCCGGACGCGACGCAGTGGAGAGCCGTCGCGCGGCCTGTCCAGTCGCCCACCGCGATCAGGTTCGGTCCGTCCGCCTGGGCGACGGTCAGGAGCGAGTCGCCGTCGAGGACGCCGAGGCCGGTCGTCTCGTGGGTGAGGCGGGCGAGCCGCTCGAGCTCGGGCATCGCGATCCCGCGCAGGTCGAGCGTGCGCTCCGCGCGCTCCGCCAGTCGAATGACGACGAGACCGAGGCGATACTTGCCCGTCTCCTCGTCCTGTTCGACCAGACCGCGGCGCTGCAGCGTCGCGAGCAGCCGAGATGCGGTCGACTTGTGGAGACCCAGCCGCCGGGCAAGCTCGGTGACGCCCGCCTCCCCTTGAGACTCGCCGAGTGCGAGCAGGAGCGCTGCCGCCCGGTCGACCGAGCGAACCGCGTTGCCGTCGAGGACCATCGATCTGTTGTCCCTCGTCTCGCGCCGGTTGGTTCCGGCATGGTGATCAGGTGGTCGAGCCGGCGCGTCAGCCGTGATGCTGGGCGACGGCTCCCTTGGCTCGATCCTCGAGGGCCGCCCTGAGCGAATCCTCGAAGATCGAGACGACCCGGTCGACGATGTCGTCCTGGGCATGGGCTTCGCAGATGAACCACGGCTCCCGGCTGTCGGGCTCCGGCATCGCCCCGCGGGCGAGCATGCCGAGCGCGACGGCGTCGTACAGCTCGTGGTCGGACTTCGCCCAGTCGCGGTACTCGGACGGAGCCTGGTCGGTGAACATCACGCCGAACATCGAGGGATGACCGGTGAAGACGTACGGAATGCCGGTCGGGTTGAGGACCTCGCGGAGGCCGTCCTGCACGCGCCGGCCGGTCGCGTGGATCGTCTCGAGGGCCGGCGTGTCGCGAATGATCTCGAGGGTCTTGACAGCCGCGGCCGCCGCGACTCGGTTGCCCGCGTACGTCCCGCCGTGGCTGACCTTGTCGGGGAGCTGGCTCATGATGTCGCGCCGGCCGCCGAACGCCGCGGCGGGATAGCCGTTCCCCATCGCCTTGGCGAACGTCGCGATGTCCGGGCGAATCCCGAAGAATTCGGCCGCGCCACCGCGGGCGAACCGGAAGCCGGTCTTGACCTCGTCAAAGATCAGCAGGATCCCGAACTCCTCCGTCAGGGCCCGCATCGAGGCGTGGAAGCCCGGCTGCGGCAGGATCCCCTGGGCGTTGCCGAGGACCGGCTCCACGATGACCGCGGCGATGTCCGAGCCCTGCTCCTCGAAGAGTCGCCGGAGCAGGTCGAGGTTGTTGTACCGGGCCGGGATGATCGTGTCGGCGACCGCGTCGGGGATGCCTCGGCCCCAGGCAAGGCGAACCGGCTTGTCGGCGTCGCCGAGGTCGGACATGTTGTCCGGCGTGACGCTGATCAGGGCGTAGTCGTGGACGCCGTGGTACTGACCCTCGAACTTCACGATCTTGTTGCGGCCGGTGAATGCGCGGGCAAGGCGCATCGCGTGCATCGTCGCCTCGGTGCCCGAGACGGTCATCCGGGCCATCTCGACCCAGCCGGTGAGCTCGCAGATCAGCTCGATCGTGCGGATCTCGTCCTCGCTGGTGAGGGAGAACGAGACGCCCTTGCGCATC
>DATAQF010000003.1:0-8404 GCA_036264795.1 Candidatus Limnocylindrales bacterium
CGACCGCGTGACGATGCCCGACATCGACGTCGACTTCGAGGACGACCGTCGGGACGAGGTCATCAACTACGTCTCGAGCAAGTACGGCAGCGACCACGTCGCCCAGATCATCACGTTCGGCACGATGCTCGCCCGGGCCGCCATCCGCGACGTCGGACGGGTCCTCGGCCACAGCTACGGGGAGGTCGACCGGATCGCGAAGGCGATCCCGAACCAGCTCGGGATCAAGCTCGACGAGGCGCTTGAGACCTCGCCCGAGCTCAAGGGCATGGTCGAGGGCGACCCGGCCGTGAAGCGGATCACGGACTTCGCCCGCCAGCTCGAGGGTGTCGCCCGGAACGCCTCGACCCACGCCGCGGGGGTCGTCATCAGCCGCGAGCCGCTGACCGAGCTGATGCCGCTCCAGAAGGCGACGAACTCCGACGCGCTGATGACCCAGTACGAGATGCACGGCATCGAGGCGCTGGGCCTGCTGAAGTTCGACTTCCTCGGGCTTTCGAACCTGACGATCCTCCGCCAGGCGGTCGATCTCGTCCGCCAGGAGCGGAGCATCGACATCGACCTCGACGCGATCCCGCTCGATGACCGGACGACATTCGAGCTCCTCGCGTCCGGCGAGACGACCGGGGTGTTCCAGCTCGAGTCGGCGGGGATGCGCCGCTACATCCGCGACCTCCAGCCGACATCCGTGTACGACCTCGCCGCCATGGTCGCGCTCTACCGCCCGGGTCCGATGGACAACATTCCTGCCTACATCCGGCGCAAGCACGGCCAGGAGAACGTCAGCTACCTCCACCCGCTCCTCGAGCCGTACCTGGCGAAGACCTACGGGATCTTCGTGTACCAGGAGGACATCATGTCGGCGGCGATCGCGCTCGGAGGCTTTACGGGCCCCGAGGCGGACACCCTCGGCTACGCGATCCGCAAGAAGAAGTCGTCGGTGCTGCGGGCGCAGAAGGAGAAGTTCGTCACCCAGGCCGCCGAGCGCGGCGTCGACGCCCGCGTGATCGACCAGGTGTTCGCCGCCTTCCAGCCGTTCGAGCGGTACGGGTTCAACAAGGCCCACGCGACGTGCTACGGGCTGATCGCCTACCAGACCGCCTACCTGAAGGCGAATTACACGGTCGAGTACATGACCGCAGTCCTGACGGCCTTCCGCTCGAACGAGGAGAAGGTCGCGGCGGCGGTGGCCGAGTGCCGCCGGATGGGCATCGAGGTCCTCACGCCGGACATCCACCGCTCGGACGTCGAGTTCACGGTCGAGGGTCCGGCGATCCGGTTCGGGCTGCTCGCGGTGAAGAACGTCGGCCAGAGCGCGATCGAGTCCATCGTCAGTGCCCGCAAGGACGGAGGCCCGTTCCGCTCGCTGGCGGATCTCTGCTCGCGGGTCGACCTTCGGCTCGTCAACCGCAAGGTCCTCGAGGCGTTGACGAAGGTCGGCGCGCTGAATGCGCTCGGACACCCGGCGCAGGTCCTCCTCGGGCTCGATGATGCGATCGCCGCCGGACAGGCGGCGCAGCGCGACCGGATCACCGGTCAGACGTCGTTGTTCGACATGGGCGCGGACGATGCGTCGGCGATGGAGCGGCCACTGCCCCAGACGACCGAGGTCCCGGTCCCGGAGCGCCTCCGCTGGGAGAAGGAGCTGCTCGGGCTGTACCTGTCGGCTCACCCGATGGGCGAGGTCGCCGAGCAGGTCGGCGACTTCGTGACGGCCTACAGCAGCGACCTCAAGGACGAATCGCTCGACGGCCAGCGGGTCGTCATCGGCGGGATCGTGACCGGGTTCCGGACGGTCATCACGAAGACTCGCTCGACGATGGGGGTCGCCACGCTCGAGGACCTCCAGGGCACGATCGAGGTCGTCGTGTTCCCGCGCCTCTACGAGACCACCGCCGGCACCTGGACCGAAGGAACGATCCTCCTGGTGGCCGGCCGCATCGACCACCGAGGTGAGGAGGTCTCCCTCCTGGCGGATCTCGTCACCGACTGGGACGGCGCCGTGGCTCGCGGGCAGGAGTCGTTCGCCCGAGAGGTCGCGGCCGGCGATCGAGGGCGAGGACCACGAAGAGGTGGAGGTTCGAACGGCGGTCCCGGCGGGCGCCCGCCGGTGCCCGTGGGTCCCGGGCCGTCGATGCCGGATCGGACGCTCGTCGGCGCTGCCGTCGCCGCGGCGGGCGGTGGCGGGATCGATCTCGCCGCCGTCGCGATCAACGCAGAAAGCGCGGCAATGCCGAACGGTCACGGGCCGGCCATCGGCCCGGACGAGATCCGATCGGGCGTGCCCCGCGTCTCGCCGCTCCGCGCCGATGCCCAGGCAGGCCGCGCGCTTCCCGCCATTGCCCCGGCCGAGCCGATCTCGACCTACGCCGAGCCGGAAGGCCTTTCAACTGCGCACGAGGAGAGCGACGAGCCGGCCCTCCCGGACGAGGCGCGCGCCAGGGCGGCCAGCGAATCGGCCGCGCCCACGTCGCAGATCGAGAGCCGGCCCGACCAGATCCTTCACGTCCGCTTCGGTGGCGCGACGACCGACCGGCTCGTCGTGGCGATGGAGACGTTCAAGACGCTCCTTCGCGAACGGCCCGGGGGAACCCGCGTCGTCCTGCACCTCCCGGCGCCGACCGGCGGCGGCTCGCTCCCGATGGAGCTGAGCCGCAAGGTGGCCTACGACGCCGAGCTCCTCGCTGAGGTTCGGCGCCGCCTCGGCGACGGGCTGGTGGAGCTGCGTCTCGGCGGTTGAGGCCGCGGCGGCCTCGCGGTCGCCCTCCGGTACGCTGTCGGCGTGAGTGACCGCGTCGGCGCCGTCCTGACCCGTCCCCGCCTCGACCTCGAGGAGGCTCGCGCAATCCTCGCCCGGCATTGGGGGATCGAGGGCGAGCTCCGCCCGCTGCCTAGCGAACGGGATCGCAACGTCGCGGTGAGCGCGGACGGGGTGGATCGATTCGTCCTGAAGCTCTCGAACGCGACGGAGGACCCGGCGTTCCTCGATTTCGAGCACCGAGCGATGGAGCGTCTCGTGGCCGCCGGTGTGCCGTGTCAGCGTCCCGTCCTGACGACAGAGGGCCGCGAGGTGGTCGACGTGGGCCGCGACGACACACCGACCCTGGCCCGTCTCCTGACCTGGCTGCCGGGCCGACCCTTCGCGTCGGTCGCCGCCGCCGCCCGATCCGACGGCCTCCTGCGCGACCTCGGCCGGGTGATGGGCCGGACGGCCCTGGCCCTCTCCGGATTCGACCACCCGGCTGCCCATCGCGTCTTCCAGTGGGATGCGGAGCGCGGGCTCGGCGTGATCGCCGCGCATGCTCCCGCCGTCGTCGATCCGGCTCGGGCCAATCTGCTCGCCCGCTGGCGGCAACGTCTCGTCGCGCTCGACGCTGCGATGCCGGACCTGCGGCACGGTGTCATCCACAACGACGGCAACGATCACAACGTCCTCGTCGGCGACGACGCCCGGCGGATCGCGGGCCTGCTGGACCTGGGTGATTCCGTCCACTCGGTCGTCCTCAACGAGCTCGCCGTGCCCGCCGCATACGCCGCGTTCGGCGCAGCGGATCCGCTGGCCGCGATCGCCCTGGTCACGGCCGGCTTCGAGGAGGCGTATCCGCTCGACAGCGCTGAGCGATCGTGGGTCGTCGAGATGGTCGCGCTCCGTCTCGCGACGAGCGTCGTGATGTCCGCGCATCAATCGCTCCTCGACCCCGACGACGCCTACCTGACCGTCTCGGAGGCGCCTGCATGGGCGCTGCTCGAGGCGCTGATCGACATCGAGCCGGCGGCCGCGGCGGCCCGGATCGCGGAGGGCGCCCGATGACCGCGACCGACCCGGTCGGGACGATGGCCGCCGGCGACATCCTCGCGGAGCGGCGCCGTCGTCTCGGGCCGTCGTTGTCCCTGGCCTATCGCGCTCCGCTTCACATCGTCCGCGGTTCGGGAGCGTACCTGTACGACGCCGAGGGCCGCGCGTATCTGGACTGCGTGAACAACGTCGCCCACGTCGGGCACGCGCATCCCCGGGTCGTCGAGGCGGGCACGGCACAGATGCGGATCCTGAACACGAACACGCGATATCTCCACGAGAACATCGTCCGGTATGCCGATCGACTGACCGCGCTCCTGCCGGATCACCTCGAGGTCTGCTTTTTCGTCAACTCCGGGTCCGAGGCGAACGAGCTCGCCCTTCGTCTCGCCCGAACCGCGACCGGCCGGCCGGATGTCGCGACCGTGGATGTCGCCTACCACGGCAACACCCAGCGGCTGATCGAGGTCAGCCCCTACAAGTTCAACGGGCCGGGGGGCGCGGGCCGGGCGACTGATGTCCAGGTCGTGCCGCTTCCGGACCCCTACCGCGGCGCCCATCGGGGCCGCGGGCCGGAGGTCGCCGAGTCCTACCTTGCGGACTCACGCGCGGTCCTCGACGACGCGTCCGCCCGTGGCCGTCCCGCCGGGGCGTTGATTGCGGAGGCGATCCCGAGCACGGCCGGGCAGGTCGTCCCGCCCGACGGATGGCTCGCCGGGTTGTTCGACGCCGCCCGGGCCGTCGGGGCGGTGCCGATCGCCGACGAGGTCCAGGTCGGCTTCGGGCGCGTGGGCACCGATACGTGGGCCTTTGGCGCGGCCGGGGCGCGGCCCGACGTTGTCACGCTCGGCAAGCCGATCGGCAACGGCCATCCGCTCGGCGCGGTCGTGACGACGCGGGCGATCGCCGACGCGTTCGCGAACGGCATGGAGTACTTCAACACGTTCGGCGGCAACCCCGTCTCGGCCGCGATCGGCCTCGCCGTCCTCGACGTCATCGCCGACGAGGGGCTCCAGGAGAACGCCCGGGTCGTCGGGGAGCGGCTGATCGCCGGTCTCCGGGAGCTGGCGAACCGGCACGAGGCGATCGGCGACGTTCGGGGTCGCGGCCTCTTCGCGGGGTTCGAGCTCGTCCGTGATCGCGTGACCCTGGAGCCCGACTCCGATCTGGCGGCCGACATCGCCAACGGCGCAGCCGAGCGAGGCGTCCTCCTCAGCACGGACGGCCCGTTCCACAACGTGATCAAGATCAAGCCGCCTCTCGTGTTCTCCGCGGCCGACGGGGATCGCCTCATCCAGACGATCGACGACGTGCTCGGCGAGGTCACCGCCCCGCGCAGCTAGCTCCCTGGCGCGGCGATCAGCCGCCCTGGGCGCGGCGGACGGCACGGACCGCCGAGAGCTGGTCGTGGTACTCGTCGCGGAGGGCGTTGACTTCGTGCGGCTCGAGGTCCAGCTCGCGGGCGATCTCGTTCACGACCGACGCCTCCTCGGGGCCGATCGTCCCGTCGGCCGCCGCGACCGCGAAGCAGCACCGGACGAGCGCCTGGCGTTGCTCCGGCGTGGAGATCGAGCGGAACTCGCGCGTCACCACGAAGTCCTCGGTGCCGCCCTGGGAGCGCGCCTGGAGCTTCGCCATCTCGACCACGAGAACGGCCTGTGCCTCGTCGAGATCGCCCGAATCGACGAGGAACCGCTCCATGACCGTCGTCTCCTCGTCGCTGATGTCGAAATCGGCGTTGGCGGCACGGCTCATCACGTAGGCGAAGCAGGCGAGATAGCGCGCCTCGTCCGCTGGTAGCGCCTCCAGGCGAGCAACGATCCGCCGCGCGGTGGCGGTCTCCGCAGCGGAGGCGGGCAGGGGAGGGGCGGCGTCGCCGATCGGGAGCCGGGGATCGGTGGCGGGGTGGTCGAGACCGAGGAAGCGACGAAGCATGCGGGTTCTCCTACCAGCGATCGAAGGCTGGATGGTCGGGCTTGACGGCAACGAACGTGCCCCGGCCGGTCGCCGTGACCGTCTCGCCGGAGCTGATCTCGGCTTCGACGGTGGCCCGGTCGTCGGCGCTGTCGACGACCCAGGCCCGAAGCCGGATCGGCCCGCCGGACGGGGTCGGCCGGCGCATGCGGATCGAGTATTCGAGCGTGACCGTGGTCGGAGGCCGGTCGAGGGCTCGACTCCGCATCAGGTGCCAGGCCGCCGTCCAGTTGGCGTGGCAGTCGAGGAGCGTCCCCAGGATGCCGCCGTTGACGACCCCGGCGAATGCCTCGTGCTCGGGCGAGGGCGTCCACGCGGCGACGAGGACCGCTTCGTCGTCAGGGTCCGATCGGCTCCCGATCCGCAGCCCGATCGGGTTCGCCGGGCCGCACCCGAAGCAGCGACCAGCCGGGGCGTAGCGATCCTGGAGACTGGGCTCGCCGCTCGCGCCCGTCGTCGGATTCATCCTCGCAGCGCGTCTCATCACCGCGAGTATCGCAGCGATCCCGAATCGGTCTCCGCGAGGTCGGTCTGGTCCAAACAGGGGTGGACGAGTGGAGTTCGGGATGGGATACTCCGCCGGCACTCGCGGCCGGACCCAGGCGAGAGGGATCAGTCAACCCTCCGACCGGGCAGCGGGGTACGCAGGTGGGGTGGGTTCCGTGCGCCAGTCCAGCATCCTGTCGCGTGCGGCCGTCGCAGCCGTTCTCGCGACGATCGCCTTGATTCCGGCATCGACCTCCGCGGCTCCGCCGCCGACGACCCATGGCGCGGAGGTCTCGGCAGCCGTCCGTCATGACGTCTCGCCACGCCTCGATCATCTCGGCCCGACCTCTCCGTCGGCCGCCAACCTCCGCGAGCGGCCGCTCCGCCTCCTCGGCTCCGGCTCCAACCCGAACACACCCGATGGCGCCACCCAGGTTTCCGCCGGCGCTGCCGCAAGTGCGACTCTCGGCACCGGGTTTGCGGGCATCGGGAACGGTGACTACGGGTTCTCGCCGGCGTATGCGCCGCCGGACACGGTGGGCGCGGTCGGGGAGACCCAGTACGTCCAGTGGGTCAACGTCAATTTCGCGGTCTTCGACAAGACGACTGGCGCGCTGAAGTACGGTCCGGTTGCCGGCAACACGCTCTGGAGTGGCTTTGGCGGCGCGTGCGAGACGGACAATGCGGGCGATCCGATCGTCCAGTACGACAAGCTCGCGAAGCGCTGGATCATGACCCAGTTCACGGCGGCGGCGACACCGTACCTCCAGTGCGTCGCGGTCTCCCAGACCTCGGATGCTCTTGGGGCCTACAACCGCTACGCGTTCAGCTACGGCAGCGTGTTCCCCGACTACCCGAAGCTCGGCGTCTGGCCCGACGCTTACTACATCACGTTCAACATGTTCACGAGCAACTTCCAGGGTGCGCGCGTGTGTGCCTATGACCGCGCGAGCATGCTCTCCGGCGATGCCGCGACCCAGCAATGCTTCCAGCTCAGCTCGCTCTACGGCGGTCTGCTCCCGGGGGATCTCGACGGGACGAACCCGCCTCCCGCCGGTTCCTCCAACCCGATCCTCAACTTCGGCGCCAATTCGCTCAACCTGTGGCGGTTCAAGGTCGACTGGACGACCCCGGCGAACACCGCGCTGACCGGCCCGACCTCCATCCCCGTTGCGTCGTTCGCCCGAGCGTGCAATGGCAGCAACTGCATCCCACAGCCGGGCACGACCCAGAAGCTCGATTCCCTCGCGGATCGTCTGATGTACCGGCTCGCCTACCGTCATTTCCCCGACGGTCACGAGGCCCTCGTCGTCAACCACTCCGTCAGCGTCGGCACGGGGACGAGCTCCGTGCGCTGGTATGAGCTCCGAAACGCCGCCGGTGCGACCCTCAGCAGCGCGACGCCGGTCGTCTACCAGCAGTCGACCCTCGGCGCATCGGACGGGATCTATCGCTGGATGGGCAGCGCGGCGATGGATCAGGCCGGCAACATCGCGGTCGGCTACAGCGCGTCCAACAGCACGGTCTACCCGTCGATCCGCTACACGGGTCGGCTTGCCTCCGATCCGCTCAACACGATGCAGGCCGAGACGGTGATCAAGGACGGCACGGGCTCGCAGCTCCAGAACCTCAGCCGCTGGGGCGATTACAGCGCGATGACCGTGGACCCCGTTGATGACTGCACGTTCTGGTACACGAGCGAATACCTGAAGACGAACGGGACGTGGAACTGGAGCACATGGATCACGCCATTCACGTTCCCGAACTGCGGTGCGGCGCCGACGCCGGACTTCACGATCTCCGCGAGTCCGACCTCCCGCACGGTCACCCAGGGCTCCCAAGCGACCTTTACGGTGACGGTCGCCCCGACCGGCGGAGCGGGCCCGGTCTCGCTGTCGGCCAGCGTTCTGCCGACCGGCACCACGGACAGCTTCAGCCCCTCTCCGACGTCATCGACCTCGACGTACACGGTCACAACGTCCGGGACGACGCCGGTCGGAACCTACCCGATCACGATCACCGGGACGTCTACCGGGGCGCCGACGCATTCGACGAGCGTCAGCCTGACGGTCACCGCACCCTCGACCGCGACGGTGCCCGGGGCTCCGGCGGCTCCGAGAGTCAGCCCGGCGAGCGGCAAGGGCGTGA
>DATAQF010000010.1:0-2965 GCA_036264795.1 Candidatus Limnocylindrales bacterium
GCCCTCGATCGTCGCCTGCTCGTCGCCGACGACCGATCGCTCGACCGTGAACCCAAGCTCCTCGAGGCGCTCCGCGATCCCGGCTCCGCTGGCGTCGTCGCGCCGGCCCGCGGCGCTGCGGTCGCTCGCCGTGAGCACGAACGCCATGCGTGGTCGCGGCCCAGGCACCGGAGACGGCAAGCTCGACCGCGAGCTTGGCGTCGAGCCGGAGCCGTCCGAATCCGTCATGGGTTCGGGACTCGTCGCCGGCCGACGACCCGTCCCGCCACCCGATCGCCGGGCCGGCGCTGATCCGCGCCACCGACCGGACGCTCCTCGGCGGGGCGGTGCCACTCGCCGCTCTTGCCGCCGGTCTTCGAGACGAGGCGGATCGACCGGATCTCGACGCCCCGTTCGACGCCCTTGACCATGTCGTAGATCGTCAGGGCCGCGACAGACGCCGCGGTCAGCGCCTCCATCTCGACGCCCGTCGGGCCGGTCGTGGCGGCCTCGCTCCGGACGCGCAGGACGCCGGCCGCCCGGTCCGGCGTCACCGAGACGACGAGATCGGTCAGCGCGAGCGGGTGGCAGAGCGGGATCAGGTCGCTCGTTCGCTTGCCGCCCATGACGCCTGCCAGCTCCGCGACCCCGAGAACGTCGCCCTTGGGCCCGCCCCCATCGATGACCATGCTCATCGTCTCGGGGGACACGGCGACGAGCGCCTCGGCGACCGCCCTTCGTGCGGTCGACGGCTTGTCCGAAACGTCCACCATCCGCGGCCGACCCGATCGGTCGACGTGGGTCAGGCGGCGGCGCTCGGATCGCGGCGGGAGGTCCCTGGCCATGGCCCCTTCAGTTTCGCGGATCGGCGACGTGGACGTGACGCGGATGCGACGCGGAGCGGACACGGGTGGGATCTGCGGCCGTGCATGGACACCCGCTCTCGCGTGGACGTCAGTCGCGGTCGAGCCACCAGAGGTCCACGGGCGCTCCCGCGGCCACTGAATCGACCGACTCGGGCAGGATCGCGAGGCCCTCGGCCATCGCCAGCGCCGACAGGACATGGCTGCCCTGACCGCGCGCCCCGCCGGCCAGCCGCACGGGCACCCGCCCCGCCGAGTCCCGAATGACCGCTCCCGTGCCATCCCGCTCGGCGACGATCCGCAGGTAGGCCCGCCGTCCCTGGCTCTTCGAGGCGGAGTCCATGAGCACGCCTCGGTCGATCGAGCGGACGAGGCGATCCGTGGCGATGCCGGCCAGCCGGCGGATCGCCGGACGAACGAACAGCTCGAACGTGACGAACGTCGAGACGGGGTTCCCCGGCAGCCCGAACAGGAGCGTGCGGCCGCCATCTGGGTGCTCGACCCACCCGAACGCGAACGGCTTGCCCGGCTGGACGGCGACGCGCCAGAGCTCGATCCGGCCGATCTCCTCGAACGCGGCGCGGACGACGTCATACGGGCCAACCGAAACGCCACCGGAGACGATGATCGCGTCGAGATCGCCCGACAGGCCGGCCTGCAGGCGAGACCGCACGTCGTCGAGGCGATCGTGCGCGATCCCGAGCGTTGTCGGTTCGCCCCCGGCTTCCTCGACCAGGGCCATGAGCCCGGGGCCATTCGCGTCGGGGATCCCGGCCGGTCCCAGGGCATGCCCCGCGGGACGAATCTCGTCGCCCGTCGCGAGCACGCCGACCCGCGGGCGGCGGTGGACCCCAAGCGTCTCGTTGCCGCCGCCGGCGGCCAGCGCGACACCGGCCGCGGTCACGCGCGTCCCTGCCTGAAGGATCGTCGCCGCCTCCGGCAGGTCGTCGCCCGCTCGGCGGATCGCCGCGCCCGGTGGGACGTTGGCATGGACGAGGACTGCCTGCGGTAGTGGCCCGGTCGCATCGCGACCGCGTTCACCTTGCGCGGCACCCTCGTCGTCGGCCGGCGTCGTCAGCTCGACCTGGACGACGGCATCGGCCTTTGGGGGGACCGGGGCTCCGGTCGCGATGCGGATCGCGGAGCCGCGCTCGACCTCCACATCGGGGGCGCTGCCGGCGCGAACTTCGCCGATCACGCGAAGCAGCACGGGCGCCGTCTCGCTTGCCGATGCAACGTCGGCCGATCGCACGGCGTAGCCGTCCATCGCCGAGTTGTCCCAGGGCGGCAGCGCCGTCAAGCTCATCACATCCTCGGAGAGCACGCGACCCAACGCGTCCGACAGGTGGACGACTTCATCCGCCGTCGATCCCGGGATCGCGGCGATGACCGCGGCTCGCGCCTCCTCGACCGAGAGCAGACGATCGGGCGCGGCGGCGGCGGGGGTCACAGGGCCTGGCCCTGGCCCTCGGCACGGGCGTGGAGGATCGCGGCGATCGAGCGACGCGTGAGGACACCGCGCAAGGCGGCGCCGTCGAGAACGGGCAGGCCGTCGAGGTGCGAGCGGCGGAGCCGATCGAGCGCGACCGTCAGGCTCTCCTCGGGCGATGCGACCGGCATGTCGGGCGGCGCGACCATGACGTCCTCGGTTCGAGTCGACGCCCAGTTGCGCGGCGCGACCCGCCGAACCTGCGCCGCACCGACGATTCCGACGATCGTGTCATCGCGGACGACCGGCAGGGCGGGGCCGACGGACCCATCGAGGATGCCTCGAGCAAAGGTGTCGAGCGTCAGCTGCGGTGAGAGCGTCTCGAGATGCGGCTCCATGGCCTCCCCCACCTGGATGCCGGCGACGAGCCCGTCGAGATACAGCCAGCGATCGACCGATCGAGCCGACGACATCAGGAACCAGCCGACGAGCCCGACCATGATCCCGTCGAGCGAATCCTGGGCCAAGATGATGATCGCGAAGCCGACCACGAGCAGCGCGCGACCGACGTACTGGCCGACTTTTCCCGCGACCTGTGTTCCCCGTCGCGGGTCCCCGGTCCGCGCCCAGGCGATCGCCCGGACGAGCCGTCCGCCGTCGAGAGGGAACGCCGGGACGAGGCTCACCCCGGCCA
>DATAQF010000024.1:0-6927 GCA_036264795.1 Candidatus Limnocylindrales bacterium
GCCGGCAACAGCCACACCGTGCGCCGCGAAATGGGACGCGTTGAGGGCGATCTCGTCGATCGGCCGGCCGACACCGCCCTCGCTGACGATGATTGCCGGCGCGCCCAACATCCGGGCCACGACCGCATTCGACAGCCCAATGACCGCGCCAACGCCGGCGTGCCCCGTGCCCTCGATCAGGAGCAGGTCATGGTCCGCGCGGAACGTGTCGCGGGCGGCGACGATCCGGGCGCCGAGGTCTTCCACGACCTCGCCCGCGATGTAGGCCTTCGTGAAGCCGCGCGGGATGTGGACCGGGCTCATGTTCGCGTAGTCGGCCGCGAGCGGGAAGACCTCGTGCATCAGCACCGCATCCTCGTCGGCCGGCTGGCCATGATCGATGACCGTTCGCTGCCCGACGGGCTTCATGAAGGCCGTCCGCACGCCCGCCCGGAGGAAGCCGTCGAACAGCCCGAGCGACGCGGTCGTCTTGCCCCGGTTCTGCCCCGTGGCGGCGAGGTAGAGCTGGCGCACGCGACTACTGCGGCGCCATTGCCAGCAACAGAGCCAACAAGGCCCAGAGCAGGAACCAGCCTGCGATGACCCCAAGCAAAATGCCGATCGCGATCCGTGCCAGGCGCTGCCCGCTCGTTCGAGCCAGCGGGATCATCCGCCGCGTGCGGCGGTCTTGCGCTCGATCAGGGCCACCGCGTCCCGAAGGCGCGACAGCGTCTCGGCGTCGATCGCGTCCGGCTCCAGATACGGACCGAGCCGCTCCATGATGTCGGTCACGAGGCCGAGGAAGACGGAGGCGTCGGCCTGGAAGAACTGCGGCTCGTTGTTGTAGCGGACGAGCGTCAGGCGCCCCTGGAGGACGCGTCGTTCCTCGACGTGGGCGACCTGTGTCGCGAAGTTGTGGCCCTGGATGCCATCCGGGTTGTTCAGGAAGTTCAACGCGTTGTCGATCGCGAGGCCGAACCGGGCGCGCCAGGCGACAAGCCGCTCGTGGACCTCGGCCGGGATGCGGACCTCGGCGACTTCCTCGAAGACCTCCGGGGTGACGGTGAGGAGCCCCACGAGGGTCGTTCCCGCTCGCGGCCCGAGCATGACCTGGAGGCTTCGCTCGAGGGTGAAGACCTCCGAGTCGAAGCGCGGGCTCGTGATCACGTCGGTCAGCAGGTCCTCGACATTGTCGAGAACACCCGGCTCGGCGACGGAGTTCGCCAGGTGGAGGATCTCCTCCTTGAACAGGAACTTCTCTTCGTGATCGAGCATGGGCCCGATGGTAGCAGGCAGCCGATCGGCGTCATCCACGGTCAGATTCCGAGCGGCCCGTCGCCGAGGCGGTCGTAGAGGTTCCGGGTCATCCGGGCAACGCGTGCGTCCACCGGCGTCGTGACGCGCTGGAACGACGGCTTTCCGAACCCGTCGAGCGCCCACGACCATTGGAACGTTCCGGCCGCGAACACCGTCGCACCGGAGTCGGCCGTGTAGATCGTGGCCGTGTGAACCTGCGAATTGGCGGCCTGGCTGACATCCGGCTCGCCCCGGATCAGGGCCTGCACGGGGCTCCGGGCCAGGACGGCCGTCCCGCGTGGGGCAAGCTCGGGGAAGAACGTGTCGTACTCCTGACCGACGAGGTTGACGATGCGGTCGCCGTCGCGAAACCCCGTCCCCTCGTAGAGCCAATGGCCCGCTCCCTGCACGATCCAGTCCGCCGGCCGACGGACGATGTGGCCGTACATCTGGCCGATGACGACGGCCTCGGGATCGTCGACCGGTTGCTCTCGCCAGCGGCACGTGGTGAGCCCCGGCTGGGTCGCGGTGATCGGGTCGAGCGTCCGCGATTTCCAGCAGACGATGCGCCGCGCGGGACCAAGCGGCGAGGGTTCGAGCCGCATCTGCCAGTAGACCTCATTCGCCGATAGGAAGGCGACGTTGACGCCGCTCGCGATCGCGATCTCGAGCGTCGTCCGCATCGGCCGTGACCAGTACTCGTGATGACCCGGGAACACGATCAGGCGGCGTCCGACGATGAGCTCCGGGTGGAGCTCGAGGTCGACGTCGGCGCAGTAGTCGACGGCTCGACCTTCCCGCTCCTGCCAGCGGATGAAGGGCAGCTCCCAGCGGGGCATGTAGCCGGCACCGTGCTCCAGCCGATGCGGCCGGTCGTAGCTGACGGTGACGGCGCGCCTGCCGCTCGCCTCGGTCGGCGTGTCGGCCGAGGAGGCGTCGTACAGATCGGCCCCGCCCCAGTTGTTGTAGGCCTGCCACGTCGCGGAGGCGCTCACGTACAGAACCGGGGCGACGCGGGCCGTCTTCGCCGGCCGAACGACGAATGGGACGCCGGCGGCGGCGCCGACGGCGGGTCGGGCGACGGCGAAGTAGAGGCCGCTCGGCCAGTCGCCGGGGATCGGCGCCGCAACAGCCACCCGGAACTGCGCCTCGGCCATGCCGGTCCGCTGGTCGATTGACGCCGGCAACGCGGGCGTCGCCGGGATCGCGCGGTCCATGCGCACGAGCCGCCCTCCCAGCCCGCGGTACCAGCCCAGCCGGTACCACTCGATGTCCACCTCCGCCTTGCTGCCGAGGTGGAGGTTCAGCGTCTCGCCCGGAGCGATCGATGCGGCATTGACAAAGACCTGGGCCACGGGGATGTCACCGCTGGCGCGCAGGTCCCAGCGGCGGCTGCCAGCCCGGCGGTTCTCCTCGGCGATCGCCGGATCGCGTGCGGCGTTCGGCGGCGACGCCGGACCGGACGGGAGCGTGGACGGCCCGACCGGCGACGGGCCGAGGGTCGCCGACGGCAATGGACCGATCGTCGGCAGTGCCCGGTCGCAGGCCGTCGCGACGGCCGCAAGACCCGCGCCGAGACCGAGCCGTGCGGCGGCGACGAGGAGCTGGCGACGATCCACGGCGGCCCTCGGAGGACGCCCGCGGGCACGGACGCATCGATCGGACGAGCGAAGAGCAGGTCTGTGAGCCTGCGTCGAGTGGATGAACAGGCGATGAATCGGATTCCGGATGGGAACACGCGAGCCCCGGTCCGGGACCGGGGCTCGTGCGACCAGATGGAGGCCGCGACCTACGGGTAGAGGCCGCGCATCGCCGTCGCGTCGGCAACGCGTTGGACGGCGAGCAGATACGCCGCGGTCCGCATGTCGACCTGGTCTCGTCGGGCGATGGCCAGCGTCTCGCTGAAGGCCTTGACCATGATCTCCTTCAGCTTGGCATTGACGACGGTCTCGCTCCAGTGGTCGCGGTTCAAGTCCTGGACCCACTCGAAATAGCTGACGGTGACGCCGCCGGCGTTGCAGAGGATGTCGGGGATCATGAACTTCGACTTCTTCCAGAGGATCTGGTCTGCGTCGGGCGTCGTCGGTCCGTTGGCGGCCTCCGCGATCAGCCGGGCCTTGATGCGGTCGGCGTTGCGGGCCGTGATCTGGTTCTCCAGGGCGGCCGGAATGAGGATGTCGCAGTCGACCTCGAGGACCGCCTCGTTGCTGACATCCACCGAGCCCGGGAAGCCCTGGACGGTCCCGTGCTCCTTCTTCCATGCGATGACCCGTCCGATATCGAGGCCATCCGGGTTGTGGATGCCGCCGGTCGAGTCGGATACGGCGACGACCGTCGCCCGCTCTTCGGCGATCAGGCGCGCGGCAATCGAACCGGCATTGCCGAAGCCCTGGATCGCCACGCGCGCTTTCGGCAGCTCGATGCCCAGATGGCGAGCCGCCTCCACGATGCAGAAGACCGTGCCCCGCGCGGTCGCCTCGTTGCGGCCCTCGGAGCCGCCCAGGCTGATCGGCTTGCCCGTGACGACGCCCGGCACCGTGTACCCGACATGCATCGAATAGGTGTCCATCATCCAGGCCATGATCTGGGCGTTCGTGTTCACGTCCGGCGCGGGAATGTCGCGCTCGGGGCCGATCAGCACCTCGATCTCGGTGAAGAAGCGGCGGGTGAGCGCCTCGAGCTCCTTCTGGCTCAGCTTCTTCGGGTCGACGATCACGCCGCCCTTGCCGCCGCCATACGGGATGCCGACGACCGCGCATTTCCAGGTCATCCACATCGCCAGGGCCTTGACCTCCTCGAGGCTCACGTCCTGGTGGTAGCGGATGCCGCCCTTCGCCGGTCCGCGCCCGAGGTTGTGCTGGACGCGATAACCGGTGAATACCTGGACCGACCCGTCGTCCATCTTGACCGGGAAGTGCACGATCAGCTCCCGGCGCGGCTCGCGGAGGACGCGGCGCAGCCCGGAGTCGAGGTTGAGGCGCTCCGCCGCGAGGTCGAACTGCTGCTGCGCGACCTGCCACGGATTGATGGACGCGGCGATTTGCTCGGTCGTCATGGTGCGAGACGGTCCTCCGTGATCACCGGTCCCGCCCCGGGCCGGCCCGAACGCTGCGGGTCGTCTCCCGGACGACCCCACGGGGCGCCACCCGCACGGAGCGGCTGGCGCGTCAGATGCCGACGGCAGTATAGCCGCGGACGCCCGACCGACCCACGGCACGGACACCGCCACGCAACGTTAGCGCTACCGCGTCGCAACCTCCGGCTCGGGTCGGGCAACCGGCCTCACAGCGGCGTGACGACTAGCGCCGGTAGAGCACCGCCGCGCCGACGCAGCCCGGCCCGAGATGCGGGCCGACCGACGGACCGACGAGCGACACCGTCACCTGGGCAGGCTCGATGCCGCTGCGCCGGATGACCGCAGCCCTGAACTCCTCGACGTCGGGCGCCATCGTGTGGAGGATCGCAACACGCTCGATCGGTCGCGCGCAGATCAGCTCGATGCAGCGCTCGCGCGACTTCGATCGGGTCCGCGGCTTGTCAGCCGTCTCGACCTTGCCGTCCTCGACCGCGATGATCGGTTTCACCGACAGGAGCGTCCCGATCGCGGCCTGCGCGCCGCTGATCCGGCCGCCCTTCTTCAGGTACTCGAGCGTCTCGAGCGAGACGTACATCCGCAGGTCCGACGCCCGATCGCGCAGTGTCTCGGCGATCTCGTCCGCGGCAGAACCCCGATCGGCGAGCTCCTCGCCCATGAAGCACAGGATCGACTCGGCCATCGATGCGCCCTGCGAGTCGACGATGTGGATCTCGCGGTCCGGCAGCATCGAGCGCGCGATCCCGGCGCTCTTGATCGCGCCGGACAGGGTGCCGGCGACGTGGACCGAGACGATGGCGTCTGCTCCCGCCGCGAACTCGGCCTCGTAGGCCGCCTTGAACTCGCCGGGACTCGAAGCCGCCGTCTTCGGAAACGGCGCATCCGGCGCCGTCATCCGCTGCCAGAACTGCTCGGTCGTCAGCTCGACGCCGGCCCGAAACGTCTCGGTCCCGAAGGTGACGACGAGGGGCACGACGCGGATTCCGTGGGCGGCGGCCAGCGCCGGGTCGAGGTCGGACGCGGAGTCGGTGACAAAGGCGATCCGGGCCACGAGCTCCTCCCTCAAGAAGTGGCGGTCCCCGCGCGGATCATACGGGACGGCTGCGCGGTCCTCGGGCTCACCAGCGACGAGCCGGGGAACTCAGCCGGTCGTCCTCCGCGCGGCCGCCGCCGTCCCGACGATGTGCTCGAACGGCCGGAGCCGGCTCAGCGGGACGAGGGCGATCGCCAGCAGCACGAGCGTCGCGATGAGGATTCCGTCGATCCCGAACCGCTTCGCCGCCTCCGCTCCGGTGAAGCTGCCGACGATCTGCCCGACGGCGAGGAACACCGAATAGAGGCCCATGATCGCGCCCCGATCCGACGGGTACGCCTCGCTCATGTCGGCGAGGAGCCCGAGCGCTGCCGGGGTCGCGCCGGCGAGGACGAACAGCCCCGCCCCGGCGAGCAGCGCCGCCCCCAACGCAAGCGGTGCGATGGACGACCCGTGGTTGACGATTCCCGCGCCGATGACGCTCACGGCCCCGCCGACGATGCCGTAGAAGATGATCGTCGTTCGCCGGTAGCGCTTGAACCGCTCGCCCCAGAATGCGAGGCCGGCGAAGAAGATGATCAGCGCGACACCCAGGGCCAGTGCGACCTGGGCGCCGACGAAGCCGCCCATGAGCGCCTGTTCCGCGAACCGCGGATCCGGTTCCTTGATGAGCTGGAAGATCGACTGGCTGGCCCACAAACCGAGGGCCGCGTTGATGGCGATCCACGTCGGCGCCAGGAGCCAGACGTGGGAGCTGGTCAGAACGGCTCGGTAGCGAGTCCAGCCGCGTACGTGATCGGCGGCGAGGGCTGCGGCCTCTCCCGGCGGCTCTCGAACGCCGTAGCGATAGATCAGCAGCGACACGACGTAGAACGCGGCGTTCAGGAGAAAGGCGTCGCGGTGGAGGCCTTGCCAGACGCCCGGGATTCCGTCGTAGAGGACACCGGCAGCCACGGCGCCGGCTCCGATGCCGGCGAGCGTCGCACCCTCGAACCGGGCCGCGGCACGACCTCGCATCAGCTCGTCGCCCGCGGTGATCATCGCGATGAACCCGAGGATCGAGGGCACGGACGCCGCCGTGGACGCGCCTTCGAGCAGGCGTGTGCCGCCGATGACGACCAGGTTCGTCGACGCCCAGGTGACGACCGAGGCGACGATCCCGAAGAGCGGACCGACCTGCATCACGATCCGGTGGCCGATCCGATCCGACACGATTCCGAGCGGCGTCGAGAGCAGCAGCTCGGAGACGTAGAAGAGCGCGACCATGATCGCGAGCGTGGTCTCGTCGGTCTTCGGCCCGCCGTAATCACGGTCCAGATGGGCCAGATAGAAGAGAAACAGGCCGCCGGTCAGGCCGGTGCTGAAGCGCAGGGTGAACGTGCCCAGGAGGACGGCGTACAGCGATCGCACGCCCGAAAGGGTAGCGGCCAATCGACCCCTGCCGGGCGAGCGCGCGACCGAGGGACGGCCCGCCCCGGGCCCGCCGGGCCCGCCCACTACAATCGGGCCGATGCCGGATCGCCCC
>DATAQF010000045.1:0-1908 GCA_036264795.1 Candidatus Limnocylindrales bacterium
CTCGCGGTCGCCCAGCAGGCGGGTCGCCGGCCCGTGTTCCCGAGCGTCGAGACGATCGTCGCCGCGGAGCCGGCAGAGGCACCCGCCGCGCCGACCCCGATCGCCGTGGACGAGACCGCCGCCCCGGCTTCCGACCTCGGCGAGAGCCCCGCCACCGCGCCGGCCGCCGAAGGCGAGACGGACGCAGTGGCGGCACCGGCCGTCGCCGTCATGGACGAGGAGTCCCTCGCGAAGCCCGTCGGCTCGTGGCGCGCCTGGACCGAGACGACGGCGACGGCCGACGCCGGCACGTCGACGGCCGATCCCGCATCGTCATCCGACGGCGAAGCGCCCGACACCACCGAACCCGTCCAGTTCCCCGTCGCGGCCGGTGCCTACCGGCCCGAGAGCGGAAATCTCGTCCATGCCATGCCGGTCTCGCGACCGATGAGCTGGCTCCGACGAGATCGCGAACCGGGCGACGACGCCCACTGATCACCCTCCCCAGCCCCCGGAATCAAGAGGCCCGCGTCGGTGCGCGGGCCTCTTGTTCGTCTCCGGGTCGATTGACTGACCCCTTGGGTCTAGCTGGAGGCGACGGCCGCCTTCAGCGCGGTGATCGCCGCCTTGAGCTGAGTGCCGGCGTCCCCGCTGAGCTTCGACGCGAGGGCATCGACCTTCGTGGCGAGGTTGTCGACCGCGGTCTTCGCGGCCGTCATGTCCCCGGACTGGAGCGCCGTCCGGATCCCGGACGAGAGCTGCTTGAGGCTGGTCGCGTCGTCAGCCGTCAGTGCTCCGGAGGTCTGGTTGGCGGTGATCGCGGCATCGACCTGATCGAGCGCCGCCAGCGCGGCCTGGGTGCCCGCGCTGGCGACCGCGGACGCGTCGATGCTCGGCACGACGACCGAGGGCAGCGGAACCGTGGACGCGCCCGGTGAGCAGGCCGCGATCGCGATCGCCGCACCGAAGCCCGTCAGCGCGGACACGATTCGGGACCGGTTGAGACGGCTCCGGCCCTCGCGCCGGACCGTGGGTCGTTCGTTGGCCGCGGTGCGAGGAGCGGCCGGGCTGTGTGTATCCATCGGCGGACCATAGGGTTGCGAACCGCCAGAAGGTCCGCCGAACATCCTCCGGAGCATCGAATCTGGCTCTCAACTCGCGATCCCGCCGGGGCTCAGCCATAATCCCCATCCCGATCGGTGGCAGTGCGGGGGTTTCGGCTCCATCGGGTGTCTGCAAGCACGGCCCGGGGGCACTGCACAGGGGGTGGCGATGAGACGCGTCGGTTCGGGGGCATCGGCCGTCGCCGCGCTCGTCTTCGTGTTCCTGCTCGTCGTCGGCGGCCTCGTCCCGAACGTCCGCGCGCAGACGACGCCGGATCGATCCGATGTCGTCCTCGTCCTCGACTTCTCCGCGTCGATCCTCCAGGACGTCACGAACCGGAACAAGTTCGGCGCGGCGCTGGAGCGGATCGCGGCCCGCGTCAACGAGACCTCGGCCGATCTCGTGGCCGGCGACACGACCGTCTCGATCGTCCAGTTCGCGGCCCGCGCGGCGGACACGGCCGGCTGCGCCGACCTGAAGCTGCTCAACAATCCGCAGGCCGTTGCCCATTTCGCCGACTGCCTGCGAGCCGTTGCCGGCGCCTACCGTCGGGGGATCTCGCCCGGCCTCACGAAGCTCATCGGAATCGACACGAACTATGTCGCCGCGATGCAGCAGGCGGCGAAGCACCTGCCGGTCGGTGCCGAGCGACCGGCGATGATCCTCTTCACCGACGGCAAGCACGACGTCAGGGGCGTGCCGGTGAGTGCCGTCCAGCCGGCGCGAGACCAGCTGTTCGGAAATCGTTCGTCGTTCGCCCTCCTCCCGGTCGGCATGGGTCTGGCCCCGGCCGACCGCGGGAGCCTCGCCAGCGGCTTGCAGGCG
>DATAQF010000207.1:0-1983 GCA_036264795.1 Candidatus Limnocylindrales bacterium
GCGGAAGCCGCTCCTGTTCGTCCACGGCGAGCTCACCGGCTCGTGGCTCTGGGAGCGGTATCTCGGCTTCTTCGCGTCCCGGGGCTGGGAGGGCCACGCCCTCAACCTCCAAAACCACTTCTGGTCGCGGACCGTCGACCCGACGGAGCTGTCGTTCGACACGTACACCGAGGACGTCGTCGCGGCTCTGTCTCGGCTCGGCCCGACGACGGTCGTGATCGGCCACGGCATGGGTGGCCTCCTCGCCCTGAAGGCGGCCGAGCGAGTCCCGATCGCCGGGCTCGTCCTGCTCTCACCGGAGCCGCCGCGCGATCTCCGGATCCCCGCCCGACAGCACGAGCTGCGCGACGTGCCCGACGTCTACGGTCGGGCGCGGATCGGCTGGTCGACCCTGCCGGAGAAGCTTCAGCGGGACCATCGCGACCTGAGCCTGGCCGACGTCCTGCGGATCCAGCACCTTCTCGGCCAGAAGCCCCACGAGAGCGGCCGGGCTCTTCGACAGATCCTCGGCGGCGTCGCCGTGGATCGACGTCCGTTCGCGGAGATCCCCCGTCTCGTGATCGGCGCGGGGCTGGACCGCCTCGTGCCTGAGGAGACGTCCGAGCGGGTCGCCGACTGGCTCGGAGCGGAATACGAGCCGTTCGGGGCACACTCGCACTACGGCCTCGTGGTCGGCGAGGAGAGCCATCAGCAGGTGGCCGAGGCGATCCGCGGCTTCCTCGAGACCCATCGCCTCTAGCTCGAGAGCCGGACGCGGCCTTGGCGGTGATCGGGCGGCGTTGGTATCATCCCGGTCCGGCCGCGATCCGTCGCGGCGACGCGCCGCATTCGTCTAGAGGCCCAGGACACCGCCCTCTCAAGGCGGAGATCACCGGTTCGAATCCGGTATGCGGTACCAGTTCTGCGCTTGTCGGCCCGATCCAGGCTCGGATCGGGCCTTTCGTTGCCCGCCGACAACCGACATGCCGGGTCTCCCGGTCGGCATCGCGCCAGCGCTCCGCGCGGCCTGATGCGCTACCGCTGGGCCCAACCGATGTCGTAGGGTTCGATCGTGGTCATGTGCCCGTCCTGCGGTCGCGACAACCCCGCGGATGCCCGCTTCTGCAACTCCTGCGGCGAGGCGCTCACTGCGAGGCCCGCTGCACGCAAGGAGCGCAAGTTCGCGACGGCGCTCTTTGCCGACCTCGTCGGATCGACAGCCCTCGCGGAGCGGGAGGATCCCGAGGTCGTCCAGAGCGTCGTGGGGCGCACGTTCGATCGGCTGGCGGAGGAGATCGGCCGCTACGAGGGACTCCTCGAGAAGTTCATGGGCGATGCCGTTCTGGCCGTCTTTGGCGTCCCGAGAGCTCACGAGGATGACGCCGAGCGGGCGGTGCGGGCCGCGCTCGAGATGCACGCCATCCTGTCCGAGCTGAACCGCGGGTTCGCAGCCGAAGGCAAGCCGACGCTCCAGATGCGGATCGGCATCGAAGCCGGCGAGGTGCTGGTGGATGTCGAGCGCGCCTCCGGGCCACGCGATCGGATGCTCACCGGCGATGCGGTGAACACCGCTGCCCGCCTGCAATCAGCCGCAGATCCCGGCCAGATCGTGATCGGGCCCACGGTCTACGCCAGCACGAAGGACGTCATCGAATACGAGGCCCTCGCGCCCCTGACCTTGAAAGGCAAGGCAGAGCCGGTGCCTGCCTGGCGGACGCTGCGGATCAAGGCCCGCACCCGGGGCGACCGTCCTCGCCTGGCCATGGAAGCCCGCATGGTCGGCCGCGACGAGGAGCTCGGCGTCCTCACCCAGACGTTCCGCCGGGTCCAGAGCGACGGGCGACCGGCGCTCGCCACGATCATCGGCCCGGCCGGCGTCGGCAAGTCGCGCCTTGTATCTGAGCTCGAGCGTTACGTGGAGGGGCTGCCCGAGACTGCGTACTGGCGTCGCGGCCGATGCCTGGCATACGCGAACACCGCGTACTCGGCGCTCGCCGACGCCAT
>DATAQF010000214.1:0-8884 GCA_036264795.1 Candidatus Limnocylindrales bacterium
CAGGCGAACAGCAGCACATTCGAGGAGGCGAACGAGTGACGCTCACGGCGACGAAGGACCTGATGCTCCCCGCCACCGTCACCGGCTCGTGGCCGCGGCCGCGCTGGTACGACCAGGGGCTCTGGGGCCGGCCGCTCGACACGGCGATGCTGGACGTCCGCTTCCGGGAGCAGTTCCTCGACGCCCACGCCACGGTGATCGCCGACCAGGAGCGGGCCGGGCTCGACATCCTCACGAACGGCGACTACCACCTCGACGAGGACTTCGCGGGCCGATCGTGGCATCACTATCCGCTCCAGCGGTGGACGGGCCTCGAGCACGAGGAGCTCCAGTACGACGACTCCCGCGACGGGCTGCTCGACTTCCTCCCGGGCACCCTGATGAACGAGATCGAGACGACGTGGCGCTGGCCGCGCGTCGTCGGCAAGGTGGAGCACGACCCGAAGAACCCGCTCGAGTACGCCAAGCTCTGGCGGATCGCCCAGGCCCGGGCCGCATCCGGGAAGCCGGTCAAGTTCGGGACCTGCTCGTCGCAGGTGCTCGCGATCTTCCTCGACAGCCACACCCCGGAATACGACCAGGACGACAAGAAGCAGCTGATCTGGGACATGTCGACCGCGATGAACAAGGAGCTTCGCCAGCTGGCGGCCGCCGGGGCGAAGGTCATCCAGATCGAAGAGCCCACGATCCACTTCACCGCGTGCTTCCATCCGGAGCAGACCGAGCTGCTCGATTTCATGGTCGACGCGTTCAACCACGAGGTGGAGGGCCTCGACGACGTCGAGCTGTGGATCCACACCTGCTGGGGCAACCCGAACATGCAGAAGGTCTACAGCGGCGAGTCCTACGAGAACTCGATCGACATCTACCTGAATCGGTTGAAGGGCGACGTCTGGACGATCGAGGCGACCGAGAACGAGCTCGCCCAGATCGACCTGTTCAGGCCGTACGCCTCGAACCTGTCGAAGAAGATCGCCGTCGGCGTGGTCAGCCATCGCCAGCTCCAGGCCGACCTACCGACGGTCGTCGCGGGCCGCGCCCGGCGTGCTCTCGAGGTGATCCCGGCCGACAAGCTGATCCTGTCGAGCGACTGCGGCTTCGGCCGGCAGGGCTTCAACCGGACGATCTCCTCCTTCAAGGCCGCGGGCATCGCCCAGGGCCGGAACATCGTGCTGAAGGAGCTGGGCCTCGAGCCGCGCTACGTCGCGGCGGCGGACCCGTCACTCCAGCCGGACGTCCGCCCCAACCACGAGCCGATCACCCACCTGCCGTCGCCGAGGCAGTGAGGGGGCGAGAGGCTATCGACCCTTGGAATAGCCCGTCGCGGTCAGCTTGTCCCAGAGCGAGCCGGCGTTGTTGTTCTGGATGTGATCCATCATGTAGGCCTGCCCGACGTCGACCGGGCCGAACTTGTGGTCGAACCGGACGCTTGCGATCGTCTCCTCGCGTGACAGGCCTCTCGCGACGGCGTCGGCGACGCTGGCCTTCCACGTCATGAGCACCGCGCGCTGAGTCTCGATGTACTTGAGATCGACGACCGGGCCGTGGCCCGGCACGACGTAGTCGACGTCGTCGAGCGCCCTGATCCGCTCGAGCGCCTCGATCCACTGGTCGACATTCGACGTCATCAGCCATGTCTGGCAGCCCGAGAAGATCGTGTCGCCGGTGAACACGACCCGCTCCTCGGGCACGTGGACCGCGAGCTGGCCGGGCGTGTGGCCGGGCGTCCAGAGACAGCGGATCGTGTGGTCGCCGACGGTCAGCGTCAGGTCGCCGGTGAAGACGACCGTGCCGCGGGGAAGGGCCGCGTAGTACTCGTCGCGATCGGGAATCAGGGGCGTGGCCTCGGGGTCGTCGGTCGGGATCGCTTCCAGCGCGTAGGCGAACGGATCGAGGGCCGCCTTCGGGTCCATGAAAATGTCCCACAGCGCCTGGTGGTTGACGATCTCGCCGGCGCCTCGATACCACCAGTTCCCGAAGATGTGGTCGACGTGGTTCTCGGTGTTGATCAGGTAGCGGATCGGGCCGTGGGACTCCGCGGCCTCGCGCATCGCGATTGCCTTCGTCGGCAGCTGGGGCGTGTCGATGCAGACGACGCCGGCCGACGTCACGACGAAGCTTGGATTGCAGCCCCGCAGCTTCGTCGTGGTGTAGACGTTCGGGGTGACCTGCTCGAGCTCGAGGGCGGTGGTCGTCGGCATGTTCGACTCCTGGAGGGAAGCGGTCGAATTCATTGGGTCGCCGTCAGCCCGCCGTCGATCCCGAGGACCTGGCCGGTCACGAAGGACGCCGCGTCGGACACGAGAAAGATCGCAGGTCCCACGAGATCGCCCAGCTCACCGATCCGGCGCAAGGGGATGCGGTTGACGAGTCCGGCCTTGAAGTCCGGATTGGCCAGCATCGACGCCACCTGGGGCGTGTCGACGAAGGTCGGCATGATCGCGTTCGCCCGGATGCCGTATTTCGCCCATTCGGTCGCCCACTGGCGGGTGAGCGACGAGATCGCGCCTTTCGCCGCGACGTAGGCGGAGTAGCCCGCGTTGATCCCGAGGTTCGCCCGGACGGACGACAGGTTCAGGACCGCCCCGCCGCTCCCTTGCTCGATCATTGCCCGGACCGCGGCCTGCGTCGGGATGATCGTGCTCCGCAGGTTCAGCTCCATGATCCAGTCCCAGCGGTCTCTCGGGTAATCCTCGGCGGGGTGAAGCGCGTCGCCGGCGCCGCCGCCGACCGCGTTGACGACGATGTCGATGCGGTTGAACGCCTCGCGCGCCGCGGCGACCATCCGATCGGCGTCCGCTTCCACCGTCGCATCGGCGACGACCGCAGCGCCCTCCGAGCCAGCCGACTTGATCCTGGCGACGGTCGCGTCGAGCGTTTCCTGGCTGCGTCCGGCGACGACGACCTTTGCTCCGACACTCGCGAACGCCTCGGCGATCGCACCGCCGATCGCTCCGCCTCCACCGCCGATCAGGGCGACGCGGCCGTCAAGGCGGAAGAGGTCGAGCTGGGTCATGGGGCTCCTTCGGACGGGTCCCGCGCTGGGGCGAACGCGGCGGGTCCATTTGATCGATGATCGATGATAGGTGTCGTCGCGAGGGAGCGTCAACGACGCGAGCGGCGGCGCTCGTCGAGTCCCGGCCAGAAAAGGATTACTATCGGCCCGGCAACCCGTCTCGGCCGCCATGCGGAGCAAGCCATGACGCTGAACCTCAACGGTCTCATCCCGGCCACGGTCCTGCCGATGGACGCCGACGGCCGGATCGACGAACAGGCGCTCCGCCGCTACATCGGCTGGGTCGCCGAACAGGGACCGGTCGCGCTCGCGATCAACGTCGACACCGGCGAAGGTCCCCATCTCGCCCACGACGAGAAGGTCCGGGTTCTCGAGATCATCAACGACGTGACCGACCTGCCGATCGTCGCCGGGCTCGCCGGCCCGTCGACCGAGGCCGCTGTTCGCCAGGCGAAGGATTTCAAGGCCGCCGGCGCCGACGCGTTCCTCGTCTTTCCGATCCCCGCGTATCTCAGCGAGCCGCTGGATCCGCGGGTCCCCGTCAGGTACCACGAGGCGATCGCCCGGGTCGGTCTGCCGCTCATCCTGTTCCAGCTGCAGCCGGCGCTGGCCGGCCTCAACTTCGAGCCCGACACCCTCCGGGCGATGGCCCAGGTCGATGGCGTCGTCGCGATCAAGGAGGCGTCGTTCGATGCCCGCCGGTTCGTCGACACGGCGCGCCTCCTGGAGGATCTCCCCCGGCCGATCACCCTGTTGACCGGCAACGACAACTTCATCCTCGAGTCATTCCTGCTCGGGGCGACCGGTGCGCTCATCGGCTTCGGCGCGGTCATGACCCGCGAGCAGGTCGAGATGATCGACGCCTGGCGCGAGGGGCGGATCGATGAGGCCCGAGCCCTCGGCCGTCGCGTCCAGCGCCTCGCCGACGTCGTGTTCGCCGCGCCGGTGGGCAACTACCGAATTCGACTGAAGGAATGCCTGCGGATCCTGGGCGTGCCCGGCCTCGAGGAGGCGAACGTCCGCCTGCCGCTGCTCCCGCTCGAAGACGCGGAGCGGGCTCACCTCGCCGAGGTCCTGCGCGAGGTGGGACTGCTGCGCGAGCCCGCGGCGATGTCCCTGGCGCAGTAGGAGGTTGGCCGTGGCGACCGAGCCCGCAGACGTCCTGATCATCGGCGCGGGCGCGTCGGGCGGCGTCGTCGCCCTGCGCCTCGCCCAAGCCGGCTTCAGGGTCGTCTGCCTGGAGCAGGGTGACTGGCTCGACCGGGCGGACTACCCCGGCAACAAGCTCGACTGGGAGCTGAAAGCCCGCAAGGACTGGGCGACGAGCCCGAACATCCGCCGGCTTTCGAGCGACTACCCGATCGTCGAGGACGACACGCCCGTCTCGCCGCTGATGTACAACGCCGTGGGCGGCTCGACGATCATCTTCGCCGGCGCCTGGCCCCGGGCCCTCCCATCGGACTTCCGCGTCCGCTCGCTCGACGGCGTTGCCGACGACTGGCCGATCGACTACTTCGAGCTCCTCCCGTACTTCTACCGCACGGATCGCCAATTCGGGATCAGCGGACTGCCCGGCGATCCGGCCTACCCGCCGGACACCGAGGACGCGCCGATGCCTCCGCTGCCGATCGGCTCGGCCGGCATGAAGGTCGCCCGCGGCATGACGAAGCTCGGCTGGCACTGGTGGCCCGAGTTCAACTCGATCAACTCCGCGCCGTACGACGGCCGGCGCGTCTGCGTTCAACGGAGCACCTGCCAATCCGGTTGCAACGAGGGGGCGAAGGCCTCCACCGACCTGACCCACTGGCCGAAGGCGACAGCGCTCGGGGCGCGGCTCGTGACGGGCGCGCGCGTCCGGAGGATCGAGACCAACGCCGACGGCCTCGCGACCGGGGCGACCTGGATCGACCGCGACGGCGCCGAGCATTTCGAGCCGGCGCGAGTCGTCGTCGTGGCCGCGAACGCGATCGGGACGCCCCGGCTCTTGCTCCTCTCGGCCGGGCGGGCCCACCCGGACGGGCTTGCGAACTCCTCCGGCCTCGTCGGCAAGCGCCTGATGATGCATCCCTTCGCGAACGTCGCCGGGCTCTTCGAGGAGCCCCTGATGAGCTGGGCCGGCCAGTTCGGCGACCTGATCGAGAGCCTCGAGTTCTACGAGACCGACGAGCGGCGCGGGTTCGTCCGCGGCGCCCGCTGGGGTCTCGCCCCGACCGGCGGCCCGATCAACGCCGCGCTGCCGAGCCGGGCCGGCGAGCAGGCCTGGGGCCCTGAGCACCACACCCACGTGAAGACCCATCTCGGCCACGGCGCGAACTGGGGCCTCTTCGCCGAGGACCTGCCCGATGAGGCGAACCACATCACGCTCTCGTCGTCGGTGACCGACGGCTCCGGGATTCCGGCGCCGGAGGTCCACTACGCGATGGCGGACAACGCTCGCCGGATGCTCGACTTCCACATCGAGCGGGCGAGGGAATCGATGGACGCCGCCGGCGCCTACAAGATCGAGGTCGACCGGCTCATGCGCTATTCCGGCTGGCACCTGCTGGGGACCGCGCGCATGGGCGACGACCCGAAGACCTCGGTGGTGGACCGCTGGAACCGCTCGCACGACGTGCCGAACCTGTACGTCGTCGACGGCTCGTGCTTCGTCACCTCGTCCGGGGTGAACCCGACGTCGACGATCGTCGCGATCGCGCTGCGGGCCGCCGACCACATGATCGAGACCCGGTTCGAGCAACAGGTGCCGGCATGACGGTCGAGGAGCGCCTCGCGCTGAACGAGTCCGAGCGGGCCATGCTCGCCGCCGCTGCCGATCTCCTGATCCCCGCGGCCCATGGCATGCCCTCGGCGGCCGACGTCCTGACGGACGACCGATTGCGGTTCGTCTTCGGCGCCCGGCCGGACCTCTTCGAGCCGATCCGCACGGCCCTCCGGCCGGAGCTGGGTGAGGATGCGAGCGCTCGGCTTGAGACCCTGGGCCGCGACGATACTGCCGCTCTCGGCGCGCTCCAGCTCACGATCGTCGCGGGCTATTACACCGACAAGCGTGTCCGCGAGCTCATCGGCTACCCGGGCCAGGAGGCACTCTCGATCCGGTCGTGGGAAATCCCCGCGTACCTCGAGGAGGGGCTGATCGACGCGGTCCTCGCTCGCGGCCCGGTCTGGCGCGACCCGGCGACCGGCAAGCGCGCAGAGATCGCAAACGCACCGAGGACATACGCGGAGCGGTTCGCCGCGCCGCCCGAAGGAGATGGCGATGGCCACGACGGCGCCTGACACGACCGAAGCCGGCTGGCTCGATCCGTTTCTCGCGGACTGGCGACCCGGGACCGGTGAGCCGCGCGAGATCACCGAGCCCGCCACCGGCCGGCCGCTGATCGAGCTTCCCCAGTCGACGCCCCAGGATGTGGCCCGGGCCGCGGCGGTGGCCGCGGCGGCTCAGCCGGCATGGGCCGAGACGAGCTACGCCGAGCGCGCGGCGATCCTCCGTCGGGCCGCGGAGATCTACGAAGCGCATCGGCCGGAATTCGGGAGCTGGACCCAGCGCGAGACGGGCGCGGTCCACGGGAAGATGCACCACGAACAGAATTTCGCCCTCGGTGAGCTGAACGCGGCCGCGACGATGCCGTTCCAGCCCTACGGACAGCTTGTCCCGAGCGTCGTGCCGGGCCGGCTGTCGATGCTCCGCCGCGTCCCGGTGGGGGTGATCGGCGTGATCACGCCGTGGAACTCGCCGAGCGTGCTCGGCATGCGGGTCGTCGCTCCGGCGCTCGCCGTCGGCAATGCCGTCGTGCTCAAGCCGGATCCGCAGACACCGGTCTCCGGCGGCGCCATGTTCGAGGCGGTCTTCCGCGAGGCGGGCCTGCCGGAGGGTCTGCTCCACGTGGTCGTCGGTGGAGCGGAGGTCGGGGAGGCGATCGTCACGGACCCGAACGTGACCCGGGTGTCGTTCACGGGCTCCACGGGGGCCGGCCGCCGGGTGGGCAGCCTGGCGGGCGAGCTGCTCAAGCGCGTCTCGCTCGAGCTCGGCGGGAACAACGCGTTCGTCGTGCTCGACGACGCCGACCTCGAGGCCGCGGCCTCGGCCGGGGCGTTCGCCTCGTTCCAGTTCCAGGGCCAGGTCTGCTTCGCGACCGGCCGTCACATCGTTCACCGGAGCATCGCCGGCGACTATGTCGATCTCCTCGTCGAGAAAGCCCAGCGGCTGCGGCTCGGCGACCCATATCGCGAGGATGTCGACCTCGGCCCGATCGTCAACCAGAAGCAGCTCGAGCGGGTCGACGGGATCGTCCGACGCTCGGTCGAGGCCGGGGCACGGGCGGTCGCCGGTGCGACCCACGAAGGCCTCTTCTATCGCCCGACGGTCCTCACGAACGTCACGTCCGACCAGCCTGCCTGGCGCGAGGAGATCTTCGGACCCGTCGCGCCGGTCGTCGTCTTCGACAACGACGAGGAGGCGCTCGCTCTCGCGAACGACAGCGAGTACGGGCTCACCGGCGCGGTCTACTCGCGGTCGATCTCCCGCGGGCTCGCGCTCGCCCAGCGCATTCGGTCGGGCATGGTCCACGTCAACGACCAGACCGTCAATGACGAGGCGACGATCCCGTTCGGCGGGATGGGCGCCTCCGGCAACGGCGCCCGCTTCGGCGGACCCGCGAACTGGGATGAGCTCACCGACTGGCAGTGGGTCACGGTTCGGGACGACCCGCGGTCGTACCCGTATCCGTACTGACGCAGGCCCCACACGGATGGCTTCGATCACCGAGGTTGCGCGGCTCGCCGGCGTCTCAGCCGCCACGGCATCACGCGTGGTCTCCGAGTCGGACTATCCGGTGAGCGCCGCCGCCCGGGCCCGTGTCCTCGACGCGGCCCGTGAGCTCGATTACGTCCCGAACGCCCTTGCCCGCGGCCTGCTCAAGAGCCGCGTGCCCGTCGTGGCCGTCATCGTTCACGACATCACCGACCCTTACTTCTCGGAGGTCGTCCGGGGCGTGGAGGACGCGGCGTCGAACGCCGGCTACCTCGTGATCTCGTGCAGCTCGGAGCGCGATCCCGTTCGCGAGGCGTCATACGTGCGCCTTCTCCGCTCGATGCGCGCCGCCGCGGTCGTCTTCGCGGGCAGCGGCCTCGACGACGCGGCCGCGAACGCGGAGATCGAGCGGCACCTCGCCGCCATGCGGGCGGACGGCGCAGCCATCGTCCATCTCTCGCCGCACGCCGGCGGTGACCCCGAGGTCGGCGTGGACAACGCGGCCGGGATCGCGGCGATGGTCGTCGCGCTCGTCGGGCTCGGCCATCGGCGGATCGCGTTTCTCGCCGGACCGGAGACCCTCTTCGTGGCACGGGAGCGGCTCGCCGGCTATCGCCGAGGCCTCGAGGCCGCAGCGATCGCCTACGACGAGCGGCTCGTCGCCCGGACCGGGTTCGATCTTGCCGGCGGCGCGCTCGCCGTGGACCTCCTTCGGGCCACCGAGGGAACCGGCAGTGTGACCGCGATCTGCTCGGCCAACGACCTGCTTGCGCTCGGCGCGCTCCAGCGACTCGCGGCGCTCGGGGTCGGCGTCCCCGACGGCGTCTCGGTGGCGGGCTTCGACGACATCTCGACCGCGGCGCTCACCGCGCCGAGCCTCTCGACGGTCCGGCTTCCGCTGCGCGAGCTCGGTCGGCTCGGGTTCGAGCAGGCGGACCGACGGCTGGCGGGCGAGGAGCCGGCCCCGCGGCGACTCGCGACCGAGGTCGTGCTCCGCGCATCGACCGGCATGCCGGGCACGGGCCTCGGGTCCGGCCGATGACGGGAGCGCTCGACGGCAGGGTCGTCCTCGTGACCGGGAGCAGCCGCGGGATCGGCGCCGCGGTCGTGGCGAGGGC
>DATAQF010000237.1:0-3170 GCA_036264795.1 Candidatus Limnocylindrales bacterium
GCCGGCCCGTCGCTGCACGTCCTCGTGAAGCTCCTCGCCACGATCACGTTGGTTCTCGCACCGCTGTTCATTCGATAGCCGTCGTGGGGCGGCACGGCTGAGGGCTCGAACCTCGTCCGCGCCGCCCGACGTCGCTCCCCCTGACCGGACCCGCCCAGTCCGGGCCACCTCGATCGGACACCGATGGACACGCTTCTCGCGGCGATCATCATGGGCATCGTGCAGGGGCTCACCGAGTTCCTGCCGGTGTCGTCGAGCGGCCACCTGATCATCGTTCCGTACCTGCTCGGGATCCGCGATCCGTTCATCACGTCCCTCGAGTTCACGGTCATCCTCCACATCGGCACGCTCATCGCGCTGCTGATCTACTTTCGCTCCGACTGGTTGCGCCTCGTCCCGGCCTTCTTTGCCGCCGTCCGAGACCGCTCGCTCGCCGGCGACCCGGACCGTCGTCTCGCCGTCCTGATCGCGATCGCGACCGTCCCCGCCGCAGTCATCGGTCTCATCTTTCACGACGTCGAGAACGCGGTCCGCGAGGTCGGGCTCGTTGCGGTCATGCTCGTCGTCGGCGGCGCGATCCTGTGGCTGGCGGAGCGCGTCGGAGCCCGGCGCAAGGTCGCCCTCGACCTCTCGTTCCGGCAGGCGCTCGGAATCGGTGCCGCTCAGGCGATCGCCCTCGTCCCGGGGATCAGCCGGTCCGGGATCTCGATCTCGGCGGGTCTGTTCGCGGGCCTCCAGCGCGAGGAGGCGGCACGGTTCAGCTTCCTGATGGCGACGCCGATCACCGCCGCGGCGGCCGCGTACGAGGTGCTCAAGGCGGTCCGCGGCGAGGGGGTCGCGATCCAGGCCGGGCCCCTGGCCGCAGGCCTCGTGATGTCCTTCATCTTCGGCATGCTCGCGATCGCCGTGCTCCTCCGGTTCCTGCGCACGAGATCGACGGATGTCTTCGTCGCCTATCGAGTGATCCTGGCCGCGGTCGTCCTCGTCACCTGGCTCCGCTGAGCGGGCCGCGGAGCGCCGCCGAGCTCGGCCGATGGAGGTCATGAAGCAGCTCCGCCAGCGGGCGATCCGCGAGCTGGTCGCCCAGCGGCCGGTCCGGACCCAGCAGGAGCTTGCCGGCGCGCTGCGGGAGCGCGGGTTCCGAACGACGCAGGCAACGATCAGCCGCGACGTCGCCGAGCTCGGCCTCGCGAAGGCCGCTCGTGACGGCATCCAGGCCTACGCCCTTCCGCGTCGCCTCGTGGAAGCCGAGACTTCGGGCGAGGATCGCCTTCGGGCCCTTCTTCGCGACCTCCCGATGGAGCTTCGCGAGGCGGGGCTCCTGCTCGTGATCCGGACGCTGCCGGGCTCGGCCCACGCGATCGCCGCTGCGCTGGACCGCGCCCGCTGGCCGGAGGTCGCGGGCTCGATCGCAGGCGACGACACGGTCTTCGTCGCCTGTTTCAACCAGGGCGCGCTCCGGCGGGCGGCCGCCCGCATCAGGGAGCACGCAGGCTAGCTTCGTTCTTTTGACACCCCGTGGATGCCGCGATACCCTTTCGGCCGGTCGAACTTCAGGCACGCGGAGCGCGCGCGGGAGCCTGGAGTTCTTTCCTTTATCTGAACCGCCGACGAGGGTCATCTGCCCTCGTCACCCGCCTCATGGAGGCGCCCGAATCCGATGAACAACAAGCCCACCTACCTGTCCAAGGAAGGCCTCGACAAGCTCCGTTCGGAGCTCGACGAGATGACGTCCGTGAAGCGTCCCGAGGTCGCCCAGCGGATCCACGACGCCAAGGAGCACGGCGACCTGTCGGAGAACGCCGAGTACGAGGATGCCAAGAACGAGCAGGCGTTCGTCGAGGGCCGCATCCAGACGCTCCAGGCGCTGATCAAGAACGCCACGATCATCGACGAGAACCACTCGACCGACCACGTCCAGATCGGCTCGACCGTCAAGGTCGAGAGTGACGACGGCGCCGAGTCCTTCACGATCGTCGGGTCGACCGAAGCGAAGCCGACCGAGGGCCGGATCAGCAACGAGAGCCCCGTCGGGCGCGCGCTGCTCGGCAAGAAGAAGGGCGAGAAGGTCCTCGTCAAGGTGCCGGCGGGCGACTTCACCTACAAGATCGTCGGCATCACCTAGATCGGGAGGCGGCAACCTCCACGATGAGCGGCCGGGATTGGGCCGACGAGCTGGCGGCCGGCGTCAGCGGGCCGCAGGTGGTCAACGACTCGAAAACGCCGTCCGGGACGGTCCACGTCGGGAGCCTCCGCGGCCCGGTCATCCTCGACGTCATCACCCGGGCGCTTCGTCGCCGCGGGCTCGAGACGGCGCTCCTGTACGGCATCGACGATATGGATCCGATGGACGCCCAGGCGCTCCTGACGCCCGACGCCGTCGACCACGAGATGGGCCGGCCTCTTGCCCACGTGCCCGATCAGGTCGACGACGGCCACGGGTCCTACGCCCGGCACCATGCCCGGGTCTTCACCGACCTCTTCGATGACCTCGGCATCCACCCGGATCGCTATTACTGGATGAGCGAGATCTACGCCAGCGGAGCGGTCGATCCGTTCATTCGGACGGCACTCGACCGGGCGGCGGTCGTTCGAGAGATCTATCGACGCGTCGCCAACGTCCAGCACGCCGATGCGTGGCATCCGCTCAGCGTCGTCTGCGAGAGCTGCGGCAAGGTCGGCACCACGATCGTGACGAAATGGGACGGGGAGCGGGCCTTCTACGAATGCCGAACGGACCTGGTCACCTGGGCCCGGGGCTGCGGCCACTCGGGGTGGGTGTCGCCGTTCGGTGGACGCGCCAAGCTGCCGTGGAACCTCGAGTGGGCCGCCCAGTGGTCGCTGTTCGGCGTGACGATCGAGCCCTCCGGCAAGGATCTCTCGACCGCGGGCGGGTCGCGCGAGCGGAGCGACGCGATCGCCCGGGAGGTGTTCGAGCGCGAGCCGCCGCTCAACGTCCCGTACGAGTTCCTGAACATCGGCGGCAAGAAGATGTCGACATCGAAGGGCCGCGGGGCAGCCGCCCACACGATCGCCGAGGTCATCCCGGCGGAGCAGCTCCGCTTCCTGTTCGTCCGGCCCCGCCCGAACCAGGTGATCGAGTTCGAGCCCGAGGGAACGGACGCGATCCCGCGGCTGTTCGACGAGTTCGACCGCTTCGCCGCCGCGAC
>DATAQF010000241.1:0-4697 GCA_036264795.1 Candidatus Limnocylindrales bacterium
GGGCATCGCCCAGTCTGGCTCCGTGACCGATGCGTTCCTGCACTCGGGCAGCCGGATCGGGTTTTCACGGGTCGTGGGCTGCGGCAGCGAGGTCATCCTCGACACGTGCGACTTCCTCGCCTATGCGATCGACGACCCCGAAACCGAGGCGGTGATCCTCTTTCTCGAGGGGTTCAAGCGGCCCGAACGCTTCCTCGCCCTGGCCGACCGGGCGCTCGAGGTCGGCAAGCCGATCATGGTCGTCAAGGTCGGCCGGAGCCGGCAGGCGCAAGCGGCCGCGATGGCCCATTCGGGGTCGATGGCCGGGGAGGATCGGGCCATCGAGGCGGCCCTCGCCGCGGTCGGGGTCATCCGCTGCGGCGACCTCGACGAGCTCCTCGAGACCGCGGAGCTGGTCGCGGGATGCCGTCGAACGGGCCGTCGGGTCGGACGCGGCCGGCTGGGCGTCGTGACGGTCTCGACCGGCGAGGCTTCCCTGATCGCCGACCTCGCGCCGCGGACAGGCATCCGGCTACCGGACGTCCCGGAGTCCGCTCGCTCGGCTCTCCTCGAGGCATTGCCGACGCTCGGGTACATCGGCAACCCCCTTGACCCGTGGGGAGCGACCGATCCGCCGATCGCCTATGGCGCGGCATTCGGTGCATTCGCCGAGAGCGGCGCGTACGACGTCCTGGCGCTCGTTCACGACTTTCCGTATCGATCGCTGCCGGGTGAGGTCGAGACGGCGCTCTCGGTCATGGAACCGCTCCTTGCCGCGACCGCCGACCGGCTCGACATCCTCCCGGTCGTCGTCTCGCTCACCTCGGGCGAGCCGACCGCCGAGGTGGTCGATCGCGCTCGGGCCGCCGGCGGCGTGCCGGTTCTCCGGGGAGCGGTCGAGGCGTTCACCGCGATCGCGGCGGTCGGTCGCTGGGAGGCCCGTCACGAGGAGCGCCGCGCAGGCGAGCCGCTTCGGGCGGCCTGGCCGCCACTCGCCGCGGACCGGACGCTCTACGGCCACGAGGCTTCCGCTTCCGGGCATGGCTCATTCGGGGCCGGCACCGCGCCGACCACTTCGACCGCATTGCCGGAGCTCGAAAGCCTCGCCAGGGTGGCCGTCGCCGGGATCCCTGTCGTTCGCGTGCGAGCCGCCTCGACCGCCGACGAGGCTGTCGTCGCGGCCGATGCGATCGGGTACCCGGTCGTCGTGAAGATCGACGTCGTCGGACTCGCCCACAAGAGCGACGTCGGGGCCGTCCGCGTCGATCTGCGCGACGTTGCCGCGGTCCGGGCGGCTGCCGCTGACCTCCTGGGTCTGCGATTACCCGAGGGCACGCGATCCCGAGGCCTGCTCGTGGCCCCGTTTCTGGAGGGACGCCAGCTCATCCTCGGCGCCCGCCGCGATTCATCCTTCGGGCCGCTCGTGCTCGTCGGCCTCGGCGGCATCTTCGCCGAGGCGATCGACGACGTCGCGGTTCGCCTGGCTCCGGCTTCGATCGCGGACGTGGAGGCGATGCTCGATGCGCTCCGCGGTCGACGCCTCCTCGAACCGCTCCGGGGCCAGCCGGGGATCGACCGAGCCGCCGTCGTCGATGCGATCGTCCGACTCGGTCAGCTGATGATCGGCAGCCCGGAGATCGCCGAGATCGACATCAACCCCCTGATCAGCGGTCCCGCCGGCACGGCTGCCGCGGATGCGCTCGTGGTCGAGACCCGCTGATGGCCGCCCCGGCGCCCGAAGCGGTGCTCCTGCGCGAGGAGACGCCGTGGGGCGTCCGCCTGACCTTGAACCGCGCGGCCAAGCTGAATGCCCTGAACGTGGAGCTGCGGGACGCGCTGTCGGCGGCCATCGCGGACGCCGCAGCCGACGACCGCGTCCGGGTCATTGCGATCGCCGGAGCCGGCCGGGCGTTCTGCTCGGGCTATGACCTGTCGGAAGCCGCCCCGTCGACGGCCTGGCAGTGGCGCGACGTCCTCGATCGCGATGTCCGGGCGACCCTTGCCGTGTGGTCGTGTCCGAAGCCGGTCATCGCCCAGGTCCATGGCTACGCCCTTGCCGGCGGCCTGGAGCTGGCCATGGCCTGCGACCTGATCGTCGCCGCCGATGACGCGCAGCTCGGTGAGCCGGAGATCCGGTTCGGGTCGGCGCCCGTCACGCTGCTCATGCCGTTCGTCATCGGCCAGAAGAAGACACGGGAGCTGCTCCTGACCGGCGATCTGATCGATGCGGCCGAGGCCGAGCGGATCGGGCTGGTCAACCGCGTCGTTCCTGCCGATGGGCTGGCGGCCGAGGTGAACGTGCTGGCCGAGCGGCTGGCCCGCGTGCCGCCGGATGTCATGGCCCCGACCAAGCTGATGCTGAACCGGGCGATGGACGCCGCCGGGTTCGCGGCCGCGGTCGAGATGGGCCTGGACCTCCAGTCGTTCGTCAACATGAGCGCGACCGCCCGCGAGTTCGACGCCATCGTCCGCGCTCGGGGCCTGCGGGCTGCCCTTGCCTGGCGCGACGAGCGATACGACGAGCGCCTCGCTGGATCGGGAGGGTCCGGGAGCCCCGCCTGAGACTCGCCTCGGCTCGGCTCAGCCTCGCGCTGCGGCGTCGACGACCGTGAGAGGAGCGGCGAGCCGGCGACGCCGTAAGCCGAGATGTGCAGGGCGTACGTGCCCGGTGCCACGATGTGCGTCCCGGCGACGTCGAGGGCCAGCCCGTCGGGCGTCACGAGCGTCGTTCCCGGCGCGATCCGGACGACTCGACGGGAGGTGCCGCCGTCCGGCGACTCGTCGGCCTGCTCGAGCTGCGGATCGTCGGCCGAGGCTTCCCAGACGGGCGTCCCAGCGGTCGCGTCGCGGGTCATGAGGCCGGCGGCGAAGGCCGAGCCGTCGAAGTCGAGCGTGACCGGCAGCGGGTAGCGGTTCGTGATCGCGATCTCGATCCGCGCCTGCCCCGACGTGGCGGTCGACCCGTCGGGCAGGACGATCGATCGGCCGGAGGCCGACTGGGCCGCGAGGGGCACGACCCGTCCGCTGACCTCGACGAACGACCGACCCGCGAACGTGGGGGCCGCCCAGGCGATGACGACGACGCCCAGGCCGATCACGACGACCACCCGACGGAGCATGGCGCGCCGCCCCGCCCTCATCCGACGGATCTGCGACGGAGCGTCCGTCCGAGGACGATGAGAGCGACCACCAGGGCGAGCCCTGCCAGGGCGCCCCAGAGGTTCGACTGGCTGACCGGGGGCGGGCGATTGCCGACGAAGGCGCCTGGACCGGGCGAGCCGCCGGGGCCGGTGGAGCTGGCGACAGGGGGAGTCGGGGATGCCGCCGGGATGCTGCTCGTCGGGGTCGGAGCGCCGGTCGACGGCAGGCCGGCGACGAGCTCCGTCGTGATCGCGAGATATCGGGATCCGTACGCCTTGCTCGGCTCGATCTGGGAGTTCTCGCTGAACTCGTTCCAGCTGATGATCCCGAGGACATCGGGCTGTGTCGCCAGTGCCCCCTTCCATGCCGCGCGGTACGTGGCTCCGTCGCGCCGGTCGACGATGCTCGTGCCGCCGACGAGCCGCGCGTCGAATCCCGGCGCGGCCGGCGCGATCCAGCGACCGCCCTGGGCGCGAACGGCCGCGGCGAGCGCGTCGAGGCGGCGCTGGTAGCCCGGGGTCGACAGGGGGTCGGGCGACGACCAGTAATAGCCGTCGCCGTCGAAGAAGCGGGCCCGCGCCGCGTAGGCGGAGGCGGAGCGCTCGGAGCCGAGGAGGAGCGCACGCGTCGGGGCTCCGGTCGCCGTCCGGACGAGCTGCAGCTGGCTGTCCTTGTAGCCCCAGGTTCCTGACCACAGGATCGTCGGCAGGCCGAAGACGTTGAAGGCCGGCGCATTCCCGTACGTATCGAGGAACCACCGCAGGTCGGAGGCGACGAGGGCCGGGTCGAGCGGCAGGCGGTCGAAGTTCAGTCCCTGGTAGAGGAGGATCAGCTTCATCCCGACCTTTTCGGACTCCTCGACGAGCACCTTCAGTGCCTCATCGAGACGCGCCTCGTGCTTCCAGCTGACGATCAGCCCGTCGATGCCGGCGCTCCGTGCCGAGGCGAGGTGCTGCGCGATCACGGCCCGATCGCGGCTGTCGTATGTCCCGAGCTGCGGCAGGTCAATCTTCGCCCGCCGCCAGCTCGTGGGCGCATACCAGATGTAGTAGTAGGCGAAGACGAGCGGCCGGACGCCGGTCGGGGACACGGCCGCTGGGAGCGACATGGCCGGCGAGGGGGAACCACCCGACAGGACGGCTGACGCATCGGGGATGGCCGACGCCGTGGCGGACGACCGGGCTGGTGCCAATGATGACGGCGCCGATCGGACGGCTGCCGGCGGGCTCGCTGCCGGTGGGCTGGCTGCGGCCAGCGTCAACAGACAGATCGCGAGGACGAGGCCGACCGTCGGAAGGCCGTGCCCCCGTCGCGGTTCCGATCTTGGAATGCGTTCGGAAATCCGAGCGTCTGGCGCCCGGTGGCTAGTCCTGGCGATGGCCGCAGCTCCGGCAGAAGCGGGCGCTGTCGAGCACCTGCCGGTGGCATCGCTGGCACTCGTGGGTCGGTCCGTCCTCTTCGGGGACCTCATCGAACCAGCTTCGACCGACCGATGCGGCAGCGGCGGCGTCGTGCCGGACCGGCTGGGGCAGAGGCCGCGTTGCCGGGCGGACGGAGACGGGCGGATGGAGGACCTT
>DATAQF010000321.1:0-3428 GCA_036264795.1 Candidatus Limnocylindrales bacterium
CGTGGTAGAAGACCCGCATCATGTGGAGGAAGACGAAGAAGACCATCAGGTGGGCGCCCCACCGATGGATGTTCCGGGTCAGCAGCCCGAACGTCACCTGGCTCTGGATGTCGAGGATGTTCGTGTACGCGAGGGTCGCCGACGGCACGTAGAAGAACATCAGGTACACGCCGGTGATCGTCAGGACGAGGAAGAGGAAGAACGACAGGCCGCCGAGGCAGAACGTGTACGCGAACTTCACCGCGTGCTGCCGAACGCGCACGGGGTGGATGTGGAGGAAGACGTTGTTCATGACCGCGTACGCCCGCGATCGCTCGTCATTGGGGTACGGCTGACGGAAGAGCGAGCGCCAGACCGGACTTCGCCGGATGCTCTGATCCACCCGCTCGAGGAAACTCACCGGGCTCCTCCTGCGACGCCGGGGGTGCCGGCCAGCTGCGCGTCCCGGTACGACTCCTTGTAGAGCCGCCCGTCCGTCGAGATCTCCTGCAGCTCGAACCGCTCCATCGTAATGGCGTCGAACGGGCATCGCTTGACGCAGAGTGCGCAGCGGATGCAGCGCTCCTCGTCGAGGATCATCGCGCCGCCGTTCTCCCAGCCATAGGACTCCTCGATCTCCGGCAGGAGGCCCTCGGTCTTGAGCTGGTTGACATCGACCATGTGGATGACGCCTTCAGGGCAGACGTCGGCGCAGGCCCCGCACAGGACGCACCGGAACGGGTCGAACCAGATGTTGTAGTTGCACATCAGGCAGCGGGTCGACTCCGCGACCGCGGCCGTCGCGTCGTAGCCGAGCTCCACCGGGATCGTGAAGTTGACCTCCGGGTCGGTCGAGGGCATTCGCGCCTGGAGCGGCGCCATCGGGATGTGCTGGCGCGGCAGCACGTCGTAGAGCTCCGGCATGTCGTGGCGCCACGAGCTCGTGATCTTCACGTTCGGGCTGACCGTCACGTCGGTCCGTCCGGCAAGGTACCGATCGATGGCGTAGGCGCACTTCTTGCCGTGGCCGGCCGCCTCGATGAGCGTCGTCGGGCCGGTGACGAAGTCGCCGCAGGCGAACACGCCGCGGACGTTCGTCGCGTAGGTGGCCGGATCGACCTTCACTCGTCCTCGATTGATCTCGAAGCTTGCCTCGACCGGGAGAAACGTCAGATCCGCCGCTTGTGACACGGCCGGGATCACGACGTCCGCGGGGATCGTGAACTCACTCCCCTCGATCGGGACCGGCGAGCGTCGACCGGAGGCGTCCGGCTCGCCGAGCCGGTTGCGGATGAACCGGACCCCGGTCACGTGTCCATCCTCGCCGAGGACCTCGATCGGGCTGGCGAGGAACTCCATGCGGACGCCCTCGCGCTCGGTCTCGCCAAGCTCCTCCTCGTCGACGACGAGCTCGGATCGCGTCCGGCGGTAGACGATCGAGACGCGCTCGGCGCCATGCCGCAGGCTCGTCCGGGAGCAGTCCATCGCCGTGTAGCCGCCGCCGATCACGACGACGTCCTTGCCGACGTAGAGGTCCTGGCCGAGGTTCGCCTTCTTCATGAAGTCGACGCCGTAGTCGACCCCGTCGAGGTCGCCGCCGGGAATGTCGAGGGCGACCGGGTCCATGGCCCCGGCCGTGAGCGCGATCGCGTCGTAGTCGCGCTGGAGCTCGGCCATCGGGATGTCCTTGCCGATCGTCGTGTTGAAGCGGAACGTGACGCCTAGCCGCTCCACGAGCCGGACGTCCATCTCGATCGCCTCGCGCGGAAGGCGGAAGGCGGGGACACCGATCAGCATCGTTCCGCCGCCGTACGGCAGGCTGTCGAACACCGTCACCTGGACGCCCTTCATCGCGAGCTCGCGGGCGACCGCGATCCCGGCGGGGCCGGCACCGATCACGGCGACGCGCTCCTCGCGCTGGGTGATCTGGGGCATGACGTCGGGGATGCCCGACGCCTCGTGCCACTCCACGAGGAACCGCTTCATGGCCCGGATGGCCAGCGGCCGGTCGATATCGCCGCGGCGACAGGCCCGCTCGCACGGGGCGGAGCAGACGTACGAGCACATCGCCGCGACCGGGTTCGGCTCGCGGGAGAGGATGTAGCCCTCTTCGAACCGGCCCTCCGCCGCAAGGTTCAGGTAGCCGCGACAGTTCGTCCCCACGGGACACGCTTCCTGGCACTCGATGTTGCACTGCAACCAGGAGGCATCGACGGGCTGGACGAGGAATTCCTGGAGGGGGTCGATCGCCAAGGTCGGGGACGTGCCTTTCGAAACGGTCCGATTCCGGGGAATGTGGCGCGTCCGGGTGCGGCGCGAGGCGTCGCGGCCGGAGGCCTCAATCTACCACCCACGCCTCGGGCTTCGCAAAAGGCGACCAGCGCCCGGACGGCACCGGCGAGGCAGCCCGCCGCCGTCGACGCCTCGCGGCCGGAACGTCGTCGGAGGTCATCGCGGCGAGCGGCGCCCGAGTTGACCGGGACGGAAGCCGCAGCTACCCTCGTTGACGAAGCGACGACGGGCCGGTCCCCCCGGCCGAGGAGGCCTGCGCAGCGTGACCGCGAGCGAGTTTGCCTTTCTGGCACTCGGCCTCGTCCTCGGCGTCGCCACCGGCGCGGCTCTCGTGGAAGTCCTTCGGGCCCGGCCGCCCGCTGCTCGCGAGATCCGGGTGACCGTCGCGCCGAACAGCATTCAGGCCCGTCGCGCAACGACCCTCTCGGAGACTGCGTTTCCTCCGCCCGCCTCGGGCGCGGCTGCCGACCGACCCGGCGATCCAAGCTGGACGGAACCTGACCCGGACCCGAGCGACGCCGGCGAGACGGGCGGCGGCGACGTTCTCGCCAGAACATCCGTTCGTCGCGAACGGACAGCGGAGCCCCTCTGGCTCTCCGGCGCGGCACCGGTTGGCGCTCAGGCCGGTCTCGTCGCTGTCCCGATGTCGATGGAGCCGGACCCGATCACCGACGCGATGCGAGCGACGGCCGAGCAGTTCCGTCTCGCGATCGCCGCGGTCGCGTCCGCACCCCGAACCGAGGTGGCAAGCGCCATGGCGAAGCGAACGACCGCGCCGCCGGCCGAGGCAACGACCGTCGACGAGCCCGGGCCGTCGAGCGGAGAGGACCCATCCGATGCCATCCCATGCGCGGAGGAGCGTCGGGTCGCGGACGAGCGGTGCGCGGTTGCAACGCGGGCACGGGAAGGTGCCTCCGGCGCCGCGGAGGCGCTCCGGGTCGCGCAGCGCGCCTACGACACGCATCTCGCAGGCGCCGATGCGGGGGCGGCGGCGATCGATCCGCGGTTCGTTCGCGCCTCGAAGGAGACGGCACAGGCGCGGTTCCGGGACGCCCGCGCGAAGGCGACGACGCGCGAGGACGTGGAGGCCGCAGCCAGGATCTGGCTGACGGAGATCAACCAGATCAACCACGACACGCGAGATGCCACCCATCGCG
>DATAQF010000284.1:0-19059 GCA_036264795.1 Candidatus Limnocylindrales bacterium
TCGCCGTTCCGGCCACGGCCTGTTCGCCGAGCCGGAGCGCGTCGTCGTGGAGCTCGCGCAGCCGCTCCATCCGGGCGAGCAGCCGCCGCTCGCGGTCGTCGAGGCGCTCCTCGATGTCGAGCGGGAACACGTACCGGCCGCCGGCGGTTCGGATGCCGAACGCGATCGCGACCGCGTAGTCGGACTCGTGGGTGATCGAGACCGCGATCCGGTCCATCCCGAGCTGCTCCGCGCGGGCGGCTGCCCGCCCGTGGAGCCGCACGGCCGGCTGCCCCGTCGGCATCCGCTCGATCTCGATGTCCCGCCAGCCGATCCCACGGACGCCCAGCCCGAGGACCTTGCTGACCGCCTCCTTCGCCGCCCAGCGGCCGGCGAACGTCTCCGGCCGAGCGCCGACGTAGCGCTGCTCGGGGCCGGTCAGGACCCGCTTCGAGAACCGCTCGCCAAATCGGTCCAGCGCCGCCCGGATCCGATCGACCTTGATGATGTCGATCCCGAGCTCCGTCGTGCCAGGGGGCGGGGACGTCAGCCCGGAGCCAGTGGAAGCGGCGGCGGGTTCCACGGCCTATTCGACCGTGACGGACTTTGCCAGGTTGCGCGGCTGGTCGACGTCCGTTCCGCGGGCGACCGCGACGTGATACGCGAAGAGCTGGAGCGGGATGATCGCGAGGACGGGGCTCAGGAGCTCGTGGGTGTCCGGGACCCACCAGACGTCGTCGGCATAGCGCTCGATCTGCTCGTCGCCCTCCGTGGCGACGGCGATGACCCGGGCGTCGCGAGCGCGTCCCTCCATGACATTGCTGATGACCTTGTCGTAGACCCGCGAGCGGGTCGCAACCGCGACGAGCGGGTACTCCGCGTCGAGAAGCGAGATCGGTCCGTGCTTCAGCTCGCCGGCCGCGTAGCCCTCCGCGTGGACGTAGCTGACCTCTTTGAGCTTCAGTGCGCCCTCGAGGGCCGCCGGCATCGTCGCGCCTCGGCCGACGAACATGAAGCCCCGCGAGTTGACGTAGCGACGGGCGATCGCGACCGCGCCCGGACTCGACGCATCCAGCGCCCGCTGCGCCGCCGACGGCAGCGCATGGAGCGCATCGCCGAGCTCGCGTTCGGCGGTCGCGGCGAGCGAGCCGCGCGCCTTCGCGATCGCCGCGGCGAGGATCACGAGCGTCGTCACCTGGCTCGTGAACGTCTTCGAGGCCGCGACCGCGATCTCCGGGCCGGCCTGGAGAAAGACCACGGCATCGGCTTCGCGCGTGATCGCCGATCCGACGGTGTTCGTGACCGCGACGACCGGGCAGCCCTGCTCGCGAGCGTGCCGCGTCGGGGCGATCGTGTCGGCGGTCTCGCCCGACTGCGTCACGGCGATCACGAGCGTGTGCTCGTCGAGCGGCGGCGGACTGTAGCGGAACTCGGAGCCGACGGTCGAGCGGGCCGGCAGCCCGGTCCACTCCTCGAGCGCGGCCGCGCCCACGAGCGAGGCGTAGTAGGCGCTGCCGCAGGCGACCAGCTCGATCCGGTTGATCGAGCGGAGAGCCTCGGTGAGCCCGGCGATCTCCTCGAGCCGGATCTGGCCGTCGCGGGTGACACGCCCCGCGATCGACTGCCGGAGGGTCTCCGGCTGCTCGTGGATCTCCTTGGCCATGAAATGGTCGAAGCCGCCCTTCTCGGCGGCCTCGGGTGTCCAGTCGATGATCGTCTCGGCCCGCTGTCGCGGGTGACCGTCGACATCGGTGACCTGGACGCCGGTCGGCCGGACGTCGGCCACGTCCCCTTCCTCGAGGAAGATGATGCGATTCGTGTGAGCGAGGATCGCCGCCACGTCGCTCGCGATGAAGCTCTCCTCGCCGTGGAGACCGACGACGAGCGGCACGTCCTGCCGGGCGCCGACGAGCCGGCTGACCTCGCCGCGATGCATGACGACGAGGGCGTAGGCCCCGTCGAGCTGCCGCAGCGTTGCCCGCACGGCATCGGCCAGGTCGCCCTCGTACGCCTCCTCGACGAGGTGGGCGATCGCCTCGGTGTCGGTCTCCGAGGTCAGAACGTGGCCACGCGCCTCGAGCCCGTCCCGGAGCTCGCTGAAGTTCTCGATGATCCCGTTGTGGATGACGGTGATGTCGCCGGTGCAGTCCTGGTGCGGATGGGCGTTGAGGTCGTTCGGGCGGCCGTGGGTCGCCCAGCGCGTGTGGGCGAGCCCGATCGCGGCATGGGGCGTCCGGTCGGCGATCGCGGTCTGGAGGTTCGAGAGCTTGCCGGCCTTCTTCTCGACGAACAGGTCGCCGTCCTCGTCCACGAGGGCGATCCCCGCGGAGTCATAGCCGCGGTACTCGAGACGCCGGAGTCCCTCGATCAGGATCGGACCGGCCTCCCTCGGCCCCGTGTACCCGACGATCCCACACATGTCGCTGGTGTCCTCCGCGTCCCGCGGCAGCGACCGCCGGGCCTGGATCGAGCTCAGGCGCCGCCCCGGCGCCGGGGCTCAGTTTAGACGCTCGCCCGCGAGGGTCGCGATCGAGTCGGCCAGCTCCGCCACGAGCGCCGCATCGGGACCCTCGACCATGACCCGCAGGGCCGGCTCCGTGCCGGACGGCCGAACGAGAACGCGACCGCCGTCCCCGAGCCGCCGCTCCGCGTCGCGGATCGAGCGCTGGATCGCCGGGTCGCCCTCCCACTGGTCCTTGTGGCGGGCCTTCACGGCGCGTTGCTGCTGGGGAAGCATCGGGATCCGACGGGCGAGATCCGCGAGGGGCAGGCCCGCACGCGCCATCACGCGGAGGACCTCGAGCGCCGTCACGATTCCATCCCCGGAGGTCGTGTGCTCGAGCACGATCACGTGACCGCTCTTCTCGCCGCCGAGGCCCGCACCGGACACCTGCATCCCATCGAGGATGTACTTGTCGCCGACGGGCGTCCGGATGACCTGGCCGCCGGCCGCCTCGACGGCCGCCTGGAGGCCACCGTTCGAGAGGACCGAGACGACGAGGGCGTTCTCGGCCAGCACGCCCCGCTCCAGGCGGTCGAGGGCGAGGATTCCGAGGACCTGGTCGCCGTCGACGATCCGACCCGCCGCGTCGACCGCGATGAGCCGATCGGCGTCGCCATCGAGGGCGAATCCGACATCGGCGCCGCGCTCGCGCACCGCCTCGGCGAGGGACGCGGGCGCCGTCGCCCCGGAGCCGACGTTGATGTTGATGCCGTCCGGGTCGTTGTGGATCACCTCCACCGACGCCCCGGTCGCCCGCAGGATGTCCGGTCCCGTGATCCCCCCGGAGCCATTCGCGCAGTCGAGGACGATCCGGACTCCGGCGGCCTGAACGCTCCCCGCCAGCTCGAGCCGATGGGTCCGGTAGCGCTCGAGCAGCGAGGGGTCCAGGACCGACCGGCCGATCTCCGCGTTGCCGACGGAGCCGAGCTCCTCCGTGCGCCAGATCAGCTGCTCGATCTCGTCCTCGATGCCGTCGTCGAGCTTGAGCCCCTGACGGTCGAGCACCTTCAGCCCATTGTCGTCCGCCGGGTTGTGCGATGCCGACACCATGATCCCCGCCTCGAACTGGCCGGTCCCCGCAAGAAAGGCGAGGGCCGGCGTCGGCACGCAGCCGGCGATCCGGACGTCGGCGCCGAGACTCGTGGCCCCCGCCGCGATCGCCGCCACGAACATGTCGCCGGACCGTCGCGTGTCCTGGCCGACGACGAGCGAGCCGCCCCGCCCGACCAGCTTGTGGGCCGTGGCCCGGCCGAGTGCGTAGGCGAGGGTCGGCTTCAGCTCGATGTTCGCGATGCCGCGGATCCCGTCGGTCCCGAACAGGCGGGTCATCGGGCCCTCATGGTTGGGTCACCTGGACCCCGACGTCGGGCGGGCTCGTGGCGACGACCGTCAGCCCCGGCGGGACCTCCACCTTGAGCGGGACCGTATGCGTGCCGACGTCGAGCGTCGTGACGTCGGCAGTGACGACGATGCTCGTCCCCGACACCGCGTCCAGCTCGGTCTGGGTGCCGCTCACGGTCACGACGACGCGATCGACCGGCAGAACGTACGCGCGATCCGTGCGCGCGCCGGTCAGCGCCACGCCGGCGGTGAAGTTGCGGCTCTCGGTGATCGGCTGGATGGCGACGTGGACGTGAACGGTCGCCGCATCGGTCGAGGAGACCCCGGTTGGCAGTGCCAGCGTCACGTCGGTGTCCAGATCGGAGGTCCGGCCCTGGATCGAGACCGGGCTCGTGTCGGCCGTCAACACGTTCGCGAGATCGGCCGGATCGCCTTCGACCGTGAGCACGGGCGGGGTGACGAGCACCCGGGTCACCTCGAACCCACTGCCCGGATCGCCGGTGACGATCGCCTTGACGGGTATGGTCGCCGTTCGGCGATCCTTGAAGACCCGCATCGTGACGTTGACTGTCGGCGGCTCGACGTCGACCCCGCGCACGACCTCGCCGAGGTTGTCGACCGGTGTCAGGACGAACTCACGATTGATGTCGATCCCCGACGCGTCGATCGGGACGGCGGCGCGCGCGGCCGTGACCCGGTCGATGTCCGACTTCGCGCCGCGGACCGTCACTCGCTGAATCGACGGGACGGGTGGGAAGACCTGGAGGCCGGGCGGAACCGCACCCGGCACGACGACCACCGGGACGTCCTTCGACGCGACGTTCTCCAGGCGGACGGCGACGTACGCGGGCACGGCCGACAGGACCTGGATCCGCGGATCCGGCGAGTCGACGTTGACCTTGACCGACTGGGTGAGCGGGCCCGGGTCGATGTTCGCAAGGTCGACGGTGGCGGTGAAGCTCGCCGACGTAACGGTGACGTACGTGTTGTTCGTGACGAAGTAGCGGACCTGCTGGATCTCGCCGAGCCCCCCAATGATGATCGTGTTCGCCTTCTGGTTCACGGCCTGGATCTGGACGCCGACGTCGCGGCTCTGGGCATTCTGGGAGACGACGAGCCCCGCGTACAGGAGCGTCGCGAGGACGATCGCGGCGAGCTTCAGCGGCCAGTTGTAGATGATCGCTCGGAGGAGTCGGCTCACCGCGGCGCCCGTACCGGTGCCGGGCCGTCGTCGTCGGGTGCCGCCGCCGGGACGCGGCCGGTGCGGCTCCGCACGAGACGGCCGAGATCGGACAGGCGCGGTGCGCGGCCGCTCGTCGCCCCGACCGCGCGCCGTCCGAATCGACCGCGGCCCTCGGCCGGGCCGAGCAGCGTCCGGATCGCCCGCGCCAGCTGGATCTCGTTCAGGTTCCGAACGATTCGTGCCCGCTCGACGAGGCTGATCTGACCGTTCTCCTCGGAGACGACGACGACGAGCGCGTCGGTCTGCTCGGTGATCCCGAGCGCCGCCCGGTGACGGGTCCCGAACCGCTCCGTGTGGATCGTCATCTCCGCCAGCGGCAGGAGCGCCGCTGCCGCGAGGATCGTCTCCTCGCGAATGATCACCGCGCCGTCGTGGAGCGGCGTCCGCGGCGCGAAGATCGTCCGGAGGAGATCGTCGCTGATGTCCGCGTGAAGCATCACCCCGGACTCGGCGATCTCCTCGAGACCCGTGTCGCGCTCGAACACGATCAGGGCACCGTGGCCATCCGCCGAGAGGAGCGCGGCCGCGTGGGCGACCTCCTCGGCGACCCGGTCGACGGTCCGCTGGTCGGTCGGCGAGAGCAGCCAGTTGAACGAGCCGACGCGCCCGATCCGCTCGAGTGCCCGCCGGAGCTCCGGCTGGAAGACGACGACGAGGGCGAACAGGCCGACGACGGCGAGGGTCTGGAGGATCTGGGTGAGGAGACGGAGGTCGAAGGCGCGCGCCGCGGCATAGACCGCGAAGAGGACGCTGACGCCGATGACGAGACTGACGGCGCGGGTGCCCCGGATCAGGCTGAACAGCCAGTAGATCAGGAGCGCCGTGATGCCGATGTCGATCAGCGAGGTCAGGTCGATCTGGCCAACGATCGACGCGAGAGGCTGCGGCATCGTCCGCTCAGTCTACATCGGGGCGGGGGTCGGACCGCGCGGTCCGGGCGGCGCGGCCGGCACCATTCGCGACTCTGCCGCCCGCCCTCACGAACCCCGACGCTGCTGGATCAGGCGCACAGCTCCGCGACACGCGGATCGTCGGGCAGGCGCGCCCCGACGAGCTCGCACAGCCGCTCGCGAACGGCCGCGTCGGCGTCGAGATCCGCGAGTCGCCCGACGAGCAACAGCTTGTCGGCCGCCTGGCTGCGCCAGCCACGATCGAGGTAGAGCTCGGCGAGGAGGAGGTGCAGCTCCGGGTCGGCCGGCGTGACCGAGATCGCGAGGTAGCACGCATCGAGGGCGGCGACGAGCCGTCCCGCCCGGCGGTGGGCTCGCGCCGCGGCCAGCAGCCCCGCCTGCGCCGCCGGCAGCTCGCCGGAGAACAACGCGGCCTCGGCGGCGGCGCCAAGCGCGATGCCCAGTCCGGCGGGCTCCACGACCGGCTCCGGCTCGATGTCGGGCTCCGGCGCCGCCCTGGACGCCGGTTCGGGCTCCGCCACCGCGCGGGCGACTGGAACATCGGCCGCCCCGGGGTCGAGCACCCGCAGCGCCTGGTCGAGGGCCTGCTGGGCCGCCTCGTCACCCGGCGAGGCGACGCGGAGCCGCGCGGCCATCGACTCCACCTGCCGGCGACGGACACGGGACTCGGCGAGCTCGAGCGCGCGGCGCGACGCGTCGCAGGCGTCGGCCAGGCGGCCGGCTCCGTCGAGGATCTCGGCCAGCCGGTCGAGAGAAGCCGCGGCCTCGGTCCGGCGGCCGGTCCGCGTCAGCGCTTCGGCGATGCCACGGAGCGCGGCCTCATCGCGCGGCGCGAGCTGGAGCGCGCGCTGGTACGCCGTGATCGCATCGCCGATCCGGCCCATCTTCAGCAGGATCCCGCCGATGCTCGCGTGGGGAAGCGCGCGATCCGGGGCGATCATCGCGGCCTCGCCATAGGCATCGATCGCTGCCTCGTTCCGGTCGCGCAGCGCCGCGACGTGAGCCCGCCGCAGGGCGTCCTTGTAGCGCTCATACAGCGAGCCGGAGGCGCCGCCGACGCCCGCCGCGCCGGTCGCGCTCCCCGCGGAACGCGCGACGACGGTCCGCCCCGCGCCGACCTTGCCGAAGCCCGCTCGATTGCCACCCGGGCGCCCGGATCCCGGCTTCGCCGGCTTGCCGGTCATCCGGCGAGGAGCTCGACCAGGAGCGCCTTCTGGACGTGGAGACGGTTCTCCGACTGCTCCCAGATGATGCTTCGCGGACCGTCCATGACGGCCGACGTGATCTCCTCGCCGCGATGGGCCGGGAGGCAGTGCATCGCGACGGCGTCCGGGCCGGCCGCATCGAGGAGGGCGTCGTCGACTCGGTACCGGGCGAAGGCGTCGCGGCGAGCCTCCGTCTGGGCCTCCTGGCCCATCGACGTCCACGCATCCGTGTACACGACGTTCGCGCCGCGAACGATCTCGACGGGGTCCTCGCCGAACACGATCCGCCCGCCCGCGGCCGCGGCGAGCCGTCCGGCGACCTCGACGATGCGGGCGTTGGGGCCGTAGTCGGCTGGATGAGCGAGCCGGACCTCGAGGCCGAGCATCGCCCCGAGAAGCGCCAGGGAGTGGTAGACGTTGTTGCCGTCGCCGACGAAGGCCAGGACGACCCCATTGAGCCGGCCGAACCGTTCGCGGATCGTGAAGAGATCCGAGAGCGCCTGGCACGGGTGCTCGCGGAGCGTCAGCCCGTTGATGACCGGGATCGACGCCTGGGCCGCGAGGTCGACCACGACCTCGTGCGGGCCGGTTCGGGCGACGATCGCGTCCACGAACCGCTCGAGGTTCCGGGCCACGTCTCGCGCACTCTCCCGCGCTCCCATGACGACATCCTCGGTGAGGTAGATCGCATGGCCGCCGAGCTGGTTCATGCCCGCCTCGAACGTGACCCGGGTCCGGAGGCTCGGCTTCTGGAAGAGCATCGCGAGCGTCTGCCCTGCAAGCGGCGTCGAGGCCGGCGCCCCGCCCGCTCGCCGAGCGCGATCCTCCGCCTTGAGGTCCGCGGCCCGATCGAAGAGACGCACGACCTCGTTGGCCGTCAGATCGGCCGCCGACAGCAGATCGCGCCCTCGAAGCGACATCGCGCGCTCAGGAGCCACGTTCATGCCGCCACTCTAGCCGCAGCAAGGCGGCGCAGCGGTGGGGCGGTCAGCGCTTCGTGTACTGCGGGGCCTTCCGGGCTCGCTTCAGACCGTACTTCTTGCGCTCCTTCATCCGCGGATCGCGCGTGAGGAGCCCTGCCTGCCGGAGCGGCAGCCGGTTCGCGATCTCGTCGACCTCGAGGAGCGCCCGGGCGATCCCATGCCGGATGGCACCGGCCTGGCCGGTGACCCCGCCGCCCTCGACCTTGATCATCGCGTTGAAGTGGCCTTCCGTGCCGGTGACGCGAAACGGCATCCGAACGTCCGCCTCGTTGATCGCGTTGCCGAAGTGCTCCTCGAGCGAGCGGCCGTTGACGACGATCTCGCCCTCACCGGGCAGGAGGCGGACGCGGGCGATCGAGGTCTTGCGACGACCGGTCCCGGAGAAGAAAGAAGGTGCAACCATGCGTTGACTCCTCGTCAGGCGAGCGGCTCAGGCCGCTGGGCCTGATGCGGGTGGTCCGTCCCGGCGTAGATCTTCAGCTTCCGCAGCTGCTGAACGCCGAGTCGGTTCCGCGGCAGCATCCCCTTCACGGCCCGGCGGATGACCTCCTCCGGACGGCGGTCGAGAAGGTGCCCGAGGGTCTCCTCCTTGAAGCCCTGGGGATGGCCGCTGTGGCGGATGTAGAGCTTGGTCTCGCGCTTGTTGCTGCTGACGGCGATGCGCGAGGCGTTGAGGACGATCACGTGGTCGCCCGAATCGAGGTTCGGCGACCATGCGGGCTTGTGCTTTCCCTCGAGCACGCGGGCGATGCGCGACGCGAGCCGGCCGAGGGTCTCGTCGGCCGCATCGACGACGTACCAGTGCCGGTCGATCTCGCTCTCGCGGACCGTGTAGGTCTTCGTGCTCATCGTTCCTCAGTCGTCTCCGTCTCGTTCGTCCGACCTCTCGGATCGCCGTCCGAGGACGACGCGCCGGAGGCAGAGGCCCTTGGCCGGGGCGGTTGCCCCGTTCCGGGCCGGTTGCCGGGCGGCGAGCGCCTCCCGGACCTCGTGCTCATTCATCTTCCCGTGACCGACCTCGATGAGGACCGCCACGATCCGGCGGACCATCCCCCGGAGGAAGGAGTCCGCCCGAACGTCGATCGTCACGAGCGAGCCCTGCCTCCGGACCCGGACCGAGTGAACGGTCCGAACCGGCTGCCGGCTGTTGATCACCCCGAAGGCGCTGAAGTCGTGCCGGCCCTCGAGGACCTGCCCGGCTCGCGCCATCGCGGCGACGTCCAGCGGGACCCGAATCCCGAGCGCGGTGCGCTCGCGAAGCGGACTTCGCGGCCCGTTCCAGACGGTGTAGCGGTATTCCCGGTACCGCGCCGCGCGACGCGGGAGAAACCTCGGCGGAGCCGTCCGAACGTCGCGGATTGCGATGTCCGGCGGGAGCCGCCGGTTCAGCGCCGCCTCGAGCCCCGTGGGGCCCAGACGACCGGCATAGGCGAACCCAATCACCTGTCCGAGCGCATGAACCCCGGCGTCGGTTCGACCGGCCCCGTCGACCGCCTGCCGAACCCCGTTTCCGAGGCCCGCCAGCGCCGTCTCGAGTTCTCCCTGGACGGTCCGGACTCCAGGCCTCTGGAGCTGGAACCCGGCGAAATCCGTCCCGTCATATTCAACCGTTGCGCGAAACCGCACCGGGACGGCCTCTCGACCGTCGCTGCTGAAGGGCTGGGTGATCGCCGTCAGGGAGCGTCCGGGCCAGGGCGCCGTCGAGCACTCGAGCGAGCGCATGCGGCAAGGCTGATCCGGACCGACCTGAAGGTGATCATACGAGCTCGATCTGGACGATCGGGGCCGCGTCACCGCGGCGGGGCCCGATCTTCACGATCCGGGTGTACCCGGACGATCGGTCGGCATATTTCGGCGCGATCTCGTCGAACAGCTTCGTGACGACGAGCGGCTCGTTCGGAAAGGCCGCGACGACCGCCCGGCGGGCGGCGAGATCGCCCTGCTTCGCGAGGGTGATCATGCGCTCGACCCGTCCTCGGATCTCCTTGGCCTTCGCCTCGGTCGTCTTGACCCGATCGTACCGAAGGATCGACACGGTCAGATTCTTGTAGAGGGCGAGCCGCGGACCCTGCTTTCGGCTGAGCTTGCGACCGCCGATCCGGTGAGCCATCTCAGCTCTCGTCCTCGTCGTCGCCTTCGTCGTCCTCGAATGCGACGTCGCCATCCTCGAGGCCGTCCGACTCGGTGTCGGGGACGATGAAGCCGCGCATCCGCAGGCGCTCCTTCATCTCGTCGAGCGACTTCTTGCCGAAGTTGCGCATCCGGAGCAGGTCGTCATCCTTCAGCTGGAGGAGCTGGCCGACCTTGACGATGTTGTTGCGCTTGAGGGAGTTGTAGGCCCGCATCGGCAGGTCCAGCTCCTCGATCGGCATGTCGAGCATGTTCGGAGGCAGCTGCGCCAGGCCCGACGCCGCCTGTTCGCCGACAGCGGCCGCGACGCCGATCGTGACGAACGGTCGGAACTGGTTGACGAGGATCTCGGCCGATCGGCTGAGGGCCTCCTCGGGCGTGATCGTGCCGTCGGTCTCGATCTCCATCGTGAGCTTGTCGTAGTTGGTCATCTGACCGACCCGCATGCTCTCGACCCAGTAGTTGACCTTGCGAACGGGCGTGAAGATCGCGTCGATCGCGATGACGCCGATCGGCAGCTGCTCGGTTCGCTCGGCGCCGAGGTACCCGACGCCGCGCTCGACCGTCAGGTCCATCTCGATCGTCACGTCATCGGTGTCAAGCGTCATCAGGACGAGCTCGGGGTTGATGATCTCGACATCCGCCGACTCGGCGATGTCGGCCGCCGTCACCGCGCCGGCGCCGCTCTTGATGAGGCGGAGCTGGACCGGGTGGGTGGCGAAGCTCTTGAGACGGAGCTTCTTGACGTTCAGGACGATCTGGGTGACGTCTTCCTTGACGCCGGGAATCGTCGAGAACTCCTGGTAGACGTCGCGAATCTGGATGCTCGTCACGGCTGCGCCGTCGAGGGAGGACAGGAGCACGCGGCGGAGGGCGTTGCCGAGCGTGACGCCATAGCCGGCCTGGAGCGGGCCGGCCTCGTACTTGGCGTACGTCCCGACTTCTTCGACGGGCTCGATCTGCGGGTTCTCGAGTTCGATCATGAGCGGGGCTTACCTCGAGTAGTACTCGACCACGAGCTGCTCGTTGAGATCGAGCGGCATCTGGTCGCGGCGGGGCAGGTCGGCGACCGTTCCCGTCAGCTTGGCGGCGTCAATGGAGAGCCACTCCGGGGCCTGGTGCGAGCGGAGCGTCTCCTTGGCGATCTTGAATGGCTCGCGGGCGCGCTTCGATTCGCGGACCTCGACCTTGTCGCCGGGCTTGACCTGATAGGAGGGGATGTTCGTCGGAACGCCGTTCACCGAGAAGTGGCCATGGCCGACGAGCTGGCGGGCCTGTGCCCGCGAGCTGGCGAAGCCCATCCGATAGACGACGTTGTCGAGGCGGAGCTCGAGATGGCGGAGGAGGCTCTCGCCGGTCACGCCGGGCCGGTTCTCGGCATCGATGAAGTAGTTCCGGAACTGACGCTCGAGGACGCCGTAGACGCGGCGGACCTTCTGCTTCTCACGGAGCTGGAGGCCGTAGTCGCCGACCTTGCGGCGGCGGACGCCATGCTGGCCGGGCGGTGACGGACGGCGCTCGAAGGCGCACTTCTTCGTGTAGCAGCGGCTGCCCTTCAGGAAGAGCTTCGCGCCCTCCCGGCGGCAGAGTCGACAGACGGATGCGGTATAGCGAGCCATGGTCTCCCTCCCCGATCAGACCCGGCGCCGCTTCGGGGCGCGGCAGCCGTTGTGGGGGACGGGGGTGACGTCGGTGATCGCGGAAACCTCGAGGCCGGCGGCCTGGAGCGATCGGATCGCCTGCTCGCGACCGGCGCCCGGCCCCTTGACGTAGACCTCGACCTGGCGCATGCCGTGCTCCATCGCCCGGCGCGCGGCACCTTCAGCCGAGAGGGCAGCCGCGTACGGCGTGCTCTTGCGGGAGCCCTTGAACCCGGCGACGCCGGCGGAGCCCCAGCTGATCACGGCACCGGTCGGATCGGTGATCGTGATGATCGTGTTGTTGAACGTCGCCTGGATGTGGACGTGTCCCTGGGGCACGTTCTTCCGTTCGCGACGCCGCTGTTTGACGGCTTTCTTGCGCTCGGCCATGTGTCTGTCAGGTCCTTCGCGTTACTTCTTCCGCCGCACGCCGACCGTCTTCTTCGGTCCGCGCCGCTGACGGGCGTTGGTCTTCGTTCGCTGGCCGCGCGCCGGCAGGTTGCGTCGATGGCGCATGCCGCGATACGAGCCGATCTCGATCAGTCGCTTGATATTGAGGGCGACCTCGCGGCGCAGGTCACCCTCGACCTTGTAGCGCCGGTCGATCAGCTCACGGAGCCGGTTGACCTGCTCCTCGGTGAGGTCCCGCACCCGCGTGTCCGGGTTCACGTTCGTCTGCGTGAGGATCTTCTGCGCGGTCGGCAACCCGATCCCGAAGATGTACGTGAGGGCGACCTCGACGCGCTTCTCGCGCGGGATGTCGACGCCGGCAATGCGTGCCATCGATTACCCCTGTCGCTGCTTGTGCTTCGGGTTGGTGCAGATGACCATCACGGTGCCGTGACGACGGATGACTTTGCAGTTGTCGCAGCGGGCCTTGACGGAGGCTCTGACTTTCAACGGATCCTCGACTCGTGTTCCATGGCCGGCGAGCCGGTCATTTCAAGCGGTAGGTGATGCGACCGCGGGTCAGGTCGTAGGGCGACAGCTCGACCCGGACTCGGTCTCCCGGCAGAATGCGGATGAAGTTCATCCGAAGCTTGCCGCTGATATGGGCGAGAACGCGGTGGCCGTTCTCCAGCTCGACGGCGAACATTGTGTTCGGAAGCGGCTCGATGACCGTTCCTTCCACTTCGATCGCATCTCGCTTGGCCAAGGCGCTCTAGCTTCCCTTTCTCACGATGAGTGTCGGTCCGGCAAGGGACCGACACACGAACGCGCAGCATATCAAAGTTGGCTCGAACGGGCAACCGCGAGCGCGATTCATCAGATCGTCGTGAGGATCTCGGGGCCGTTCTCGGTGACCGCGATCGAGTGCTCGAAGTGGGCGGCGAGCGAGCCGTCCGTCGTCACGACGGTCCAGCCGTCGGGCTTCACGTCGACATCGCCGCTGCCGAGGGTCAGCATCGGCTCGATCGCCAGGCAGATGCCCGGGACGAGCTTCATGCCACTGATCCCGGTTCGATAGTTCGGGACCTGTGGGTCCTCGTGCATCTCCGTGCCGATGCCGTGGCCGACGAATTGCCGGACGATCCCATAACCGTGCGGCCTCGCGATGTCCTCGATCGCGCCCGAGATGTCGGCGAGCTTCGCGTCCGGCACGGCCGCGGCGATGCCCGCCATCATCGCCAGGCGCGTCGTTTCGACGAGCTGCGCGATCTCGGGCGGGGCGTCGCCGACCAGGAAGGTCCGCGCCCCGTCGCCGTGCCAGCCGTCGTAGATCGCCCCTGCGTCCACGGATACGATCTGGCCGTCCCGGATCAGCCGCTCGCCGGGGATCCCGTGGACGACCTCGTCGTCGATCGAGATGCACAGGCTCGCGGGGAACGGGTTCGTCCGATGGCCGTAGCCCTTGAACGACGGGACCGCGCCCGATGAGCGGATGTGGCGCTCGGCGAGCCGATCCAGATGGGCCGTCGATACGCCGGGCTTCAGCTCCGACTCGACGAGGGCGAGGACCTCGGCCACGATCCTGCCGGCCGTCCGCATCTTCTCGATCTCGCGACGCGACTTGCGGCTGACCATTACGCCGAGACCTCGCCGGGCGAGACCGCGAGGGCCCGCAGCATGCGAGGGCTGACCTCGAGGATCGGCTCGCGGCCGTCCACCGTCTGGAGGATCCCGCGCCGGCGGTAGTGCTCCACGACCTCGAGCAGCGGCGGGACCTGCTCCCGCATCCGCGCTCGAACCGTCTCCTCGTGGTCGTCGGGCCGCTGGACGATCTCGGACCCGTCGATGTCGCACACCGAGTCGGCGAGCGGCGGGTTGGAGGCGAGGTTGTACACGTGCCCGTTGGCGGTGCAGATCCGGCGGTTGGCCATCCGTCGGACGAGCTCCTCGACCGGGACGTCGAGGAAGATCGCTCGATCGACGCGACGGCCGGCCTCGACAAGGGCGCGGTCGAGGGCTTCGGCCTGGACGCGGGTCCGCGGGAACCCGTCGAGGATCGCGCCATCGACCGCATCGGGCTGGCCGAGACGGTCGAGGAACACCCGGACGATCGTCTCATCGGGGACCAGCTGCCCGCGGCTCATGTACCGGTCCGCCTCGCGGCCAAGCGGCGTTCCAGCGGCCACCGCCGAGCGAAGGAGGTCGCCCGAGGCGAGGACCGGAACGCGAAGCTCGCTCGCGAGCACCGGTGCCTGCGTTCCCTTGCCCGCTCCGGGTGCTCCCAGCAGAACGACGACGGTCATCGGCGATCTCTGGTGGGCCACCGCTGCAGGCAGCCCGTTCGGCCGCGCGACATCAGCGGATGAACCCTTCGTAGTTCCGCATGAGGAGCTGCGCTTCGATCTGCTTCATCGTCTCGACGATCACGCTCACGACGATCAGCAGCCCGGTGCCGCCGAGCGCGATTCCGGAGAGAGAGGGAAAGATCAGCCCCAGCAGGGTCGGCAGGGTCGCAACGATGCCGAGGAAGAGCGCGCCGGCGATCGTGATCCGGGTGACGACCCGGGCGAGATAGTCGGCGGTCGGGCGGCCGGGCCGGATGCCGGGGATGAATCCGCCGTTCTTGCGGAGCTGCTCGGACGTCTCGTCCGGCTTGAAGGTGAACGCAGTGTAGAAGTACGTGAAGCCGACGGTCAGCGTGAAATACAGGACCACGTACGGGATCGTCCGCGGGTTGAAGAACCCGACGATCGCCTGGGCGGTCGCCCGCACCCACCCGACCTCCGAGCCGGTGAAGTACGAGGCGATCTGCTGGGGGAACAGCAGGATGCTGATCGCGAAGATGATCGGGATGACGCCGGCCTGGTTCACCCGGAGCGGCAGGAACGTCTGGCCGCCCTGGTACATCCGCCGGCCGCGGACGCGGCTCGCGTACTGGATCGGGATCCGGCGCTGGCCTTCCTGGATATAGATGATGACTGCGACCGAGATGATCGCGATCAGCGCGAAGCCGATGACGAGCGGCAGGTTCGGGGTCGAGAGGAAGCCGCCGATCGCGGTCGGGGCGCGGCTCACGATCCCGGCGAAGATGATGAAGCTGATGCCGTTGCCGATCCCCTTCTCGGTGATCAGCTCGCCGAGCCACATGAGGACCATCGAGCCCGCGGTCAGGGTGATGATCTGGGTCAGCGTGGCGCCGTTCGAGAGGTCGAACCCGCTCGAGAGGATCCCCTGCGAGTTCAGGAGCGCGAGGAACCCGTAGGACTGGAGCAGGGCCATCGGCACGGCCAGATACCGGGTGTACTGGTTGATCTTGTTCCGGCCGTACTCCCCCTCGCGGGAGAGCGCCTGCAGCGACGGGATCACACCCGTCATCAGCTGCATGATGATCGAGGCGTTGATGTAGGGATTCACTCCCAAGGCGACCACCGAGAAGCTCGACAGGCCGCCGCCGGACAGCAGGTCGAGCACGCCGAACAGGGCGTTGCTCTGGAGGTACTGCGCGAGCTGGGTCTGATCGACTCCGGGCACCGGCACGTGCGCCAGGAACCGGAAGACGATCAGAATCCCCAGGACGTACAGCAGCCGGCGCCGGATATCGGGCGCGCGGAACGCGTTCAGGAGCGAGTCGAACACGGCCCGCTACGCGCTTTCGTCGCCGGGGGTCGCCTGGTCCGTCTCTGCCTCTGGCGCCTCCTCGGCGGCCGGGCGGCTGGACTCGTCCGTCGAACGATCGCTGGGGTCGTCGGTCGAACCCGCCCTGCTGCTGGACGAGGATCCCTCGACGGCGTCCGGCGAGTCGGGCGCGTCCACGATCGCCTCGACGTCGGCGGGCGTCGCGGTGGCGCCCTCGCCGGCCGCCTCGTCCGTGGCCGGAGCGGTCTCGGACGACTTCTTGATCGTCGCCTTCGGCGGCTTCGGACCCTTCGGAGCGCTCGCCGCCTTCGCTGCGGTGGTCGCCTCAGCCTCTGACGCAGCGTCCGCCGCGTCCGCCTCCCGCGTCGCGCGGGCGTCGCTGCGACGGTCCGCGGAGGCCCGGCCTGCGGCCGTTCGCGGCACGCGGGGGGTCCGGACTGAATCCTCGCCCAGGCCGAGGGCGAGACGGGTCTCCGTCGGAACCTCGAGGACCGAGACGACCCCGCCGGCGGCCTCGATCTTTTCGATCGCCGACTTCGTGAAGGCGTCAGCCACGACGAACAGCGACGCGGAGAGGTCACCGCCCCCGAGAACCTTGAGCGGCTTCTTGACGTCACGAACGAGCCCGACGGCCCGGAGAACGTCGGCGTTGATCGTCAGCTGTTCGGCCTTCTTCGAGGCGGCCGCGGTCTTCGAGCCGTTGCCGGCTCCCGTGCCGTGGCCGGCCGCGGCGAAGGCGCCCGCCTCGACCCGCTGGCCGATCGCGCCGACGTTCACGACCTCGTATTCGACCTTGAACCGATTCTTGAAGCCGCGCAGCTTCGGGATCCGCTGGTGGAGCGGCGTCTGGCCGCCCTCGAACCAGGGCGGGATCGAGCCGCCGGCCCGGGCTTTCTGGCCCTTCGTGCCTCGACCGGCGGTCTTGCCCTTGCCGGCCGCGATTCCACGACCGACCCGGATCCGGGCCGTCTTGGACCCGGGCGCGGGCCGCAATTCGTGAAGCTTCATGCCTTCTCCTCGCCGCCCGCCGCCGGCTTCTTCGAATCGCCGACCTCCTCGACGGAGACGAGGAAACGGACCTGGCGGACCATGCCGCGGGTCGCGGGATTGTCGGGGATCTCGACCGTATGCCCGATCCGCTTGAGGCCCAGTGCCCGGATCGTCGCCCGGTTGCGGGCGATGTGGCTGATCGTGCTCTTGACCTGGGTCACGCGAAGCCTACCGGCCATCGCCCGCCTCCATCGCGACCGGCGCCGGCTGGCCCGAGATCCGGCTCACGAGCCGGACGCCGCGACGGGCGCTGAGCTCCTCGGCCGAGTGGAGGCTGCGGAGCGCCTCGATCGTCGCCCGCGTCACGTTCACCGGATTGGTCGAGCCGAGCGTCTTCGCGAGGATGTCGCGGATCCCGGCAGACTCGACGACGGCCCGAACGGCGCCGCCGGCGATCACGCCGGTTCCCTGGGACGCCGGCTTGAGCATCACCCGCGAGGCCGAGAAGACCTGGCGGACCTCGTGGGGGATCGTCGTCCCGACCATCGGGATCTTGATCAGGTTCTTCTTGGCGTCCTCGACGCCCTTGCGGATCGCCTCGGGCACCTCGCCGGCCTTGCCGAGCCCGGCGCCGACGTGGCCCGCGCCATCGCCGACGACGACGATCGCGCTGAAGCTGAACCGCCGACCGCCCTTGACGACCTTGGCGACGCGGTTGATCTGGACGACGCGCTCCTCGAGCGCGAGCTTGTTCGGGTCAATCCTGGCCACGGGTGCTCCTTCCGATCAGAACTCGAGGCCGGCTTCACGGGCGGCATCGGCGAGCGACTTGATCCGCCCGTGGTACCGGAACCCGGCTCGATCGAAGACCACGCGCTCGACGCCGGCAGACTTCGCCCGCTCGGCGAGCAGCCGGCCGATGACGGCCGCTTCCTCGACCTTCGTCTGCTTGGAGCCGCGAAGCTCCTTCTCGACGGTCGAGGCGGCAGCCAGCGTCCGCCCGGAGGCGTCGTCGATGACCTGCGCGTAGATGTGGACATTGCTGCGGAAGACCGCGAGACGCGGCCGCGACCCGGTCCCCTCCAGGTGGAGGCGGATCCGGTCGTGGCGCTTGCGTCGTGCGGCGCCGCGGCTGGCGAGCTGCGTCATGCTTGGCGTTCCTTCATCGGGTTACTTCTTGCCACCGATCTTGCCGGCCTTGCCGGCCTTGCGGCGGATCTGCTCGCCGGCGTAGCGAACGCCCTTGCCCTTGTACGGCTCGGGCTTGCGCGTGGACCGGACCTTTGCGGCGATCTGGCCGACCAGCTCCTTGTCGATCCCGACGACCGCGAGGCGGGTCGGGTTCTCGACCTCGAAGCTGATCCCCCGCGGCGGGTCGATCTCGATCTGGTGGCTGTAGCCCAGGTTGAGCTGGAGCTTCTCGCCGACCTTCGTCGCGCGATAGCCGACGCCGGTGATCTCGAGCCCCTTGCGGTAGCCGTCGGTCACGCCGACGACCATGTTGTTGACGAGGGTCCGGGTCAGCCCGTGGAGCTGCTTGTGCGTCTTCTGCTCCGTCGGCCGGGTGACGACGAGGTTGTCCTCCTCGCGGCTGACGGTCATGTCGGGGTGGAGCTCACGGGTCAGGGTGCCCTTCGGGCCCTTGACCGTGACTCGCCGGCCCTCGATCGTCACGTCGACGGTGGAGGGAACGGCGATGGGGAGTCGGCCGATACGGGACATGTCGATCCGCCTACCAGACGAACGCGAGGACTTCGCCGCCGAGCTCGGCCTTGCGAGCCTGCTGGCCGGTCATGATCCCCTGGCTCGTGCTGACGATGACGATCCCGAGACCGCCGAGAACGCGGGGGATGTCGGTCTTGCGGGCGTACACCCGAAGGCCGGGCTTGCTGATTCGCTTGAGCCCGGAGACCACCGGCACCTTGCCGTCGACGTACTTGAGCGTCAGCTTGAGGACGATCGTCGGGCCGTCCTGCTCCTCGTGGACGTCGGCGATGAAGCCCTCGTCCTTGAGGATCCGCGCGATCTCGCGCTTCGTCCGGGACGCCGGCACGACGACCTCGCCGTGGTGCGCCCGCGACGCATTCCGCACGCGCGTCAGCATGTCC